>JAZUNC010000193.1:0-3093 GCA_045603945.1 Acutalibacteraceae bacterium
CCTGCATCATCCGCTCGTGGCGCAGCTGGATAACGCAGCAGATTCCGATTCTGAAGAACGGGGGTTCGAATCCCTTCGAGCGGGCCAAAACGAAAATCCTGTCGATTATTGTCGGCAGGATTTTTGTTTTGTATTATTCAATATTCATCATTTATTAAAACGGATTTTCGTAATGAATAATGAATAATTTCGGTGCTTTGCTTCGCAAAGCGTTGATTATAAATATAATTTATGCTATAATTTAACCGATAAACTTAAATTTATCGGTTAAATCACACTCCACCATTGGTTGATTTATCCCCACTCAACCAATGGTGTGTAGATTATTTATACAATCGCATCTATACTTAAAGCGAAAGGAGGCAATCTATGGATCAAGTGAAAATTGGAAAGTTTATAGCCGAGTGTAGAAAAAAGGTTAACCTAACACAAATGCAGTTGGCAGAAAAACTGAACATCACCGACAGAGCGGTATCAAAATGGGAAACGGGAAAAGCAATGCCCGATTCTTCCATTATGCTTCAGCTATGTGATGCTCTTAAAATCACCGTAAATGATTTATTAAGTGGGGAGGTAGTTACAATGGATAATTACAACAAAGAATTAGAAAACAACTTGCTGGAAATGGTCAAACAAAAAGAAGAAGCTGACAAGAGATTGCTCAAATTGGAAATTGTTCTGGGCATAATTGCTGTCTTGCCGCTTATCGCTGCAATAGTAATCGTGAATATTGTTCCGATGGAGGAATGGAAAGGTGGATTGCTTGTTGGTCTTTGCCTGCTTCCTCTTTTGATTGCAACACCTTTTGCATTAAAAATTGAGCAGAAAGCAGGATATTATGTATGCAAAAAATGTGGACATAAACACATTCCCAAATACAGCAGCGTACTGTGGGCTATGCATGTAAACAGAACAAGATATATGAGATGTCCGAAATGCAGTAAAAAATCTTGGCAGAAAAAAGTGATAAGCAAGGAATAAATCTAGATAACGTAATTAAAACTATGAGGATTTAAATCTTTTCGTCAAAAAACGACAAGTTTCGACTTGTCGTTTTTTATCCATTGCGAAAGCATTGATGATATATACACGGCTTTCCCGTGATTAAAAACTCAGTTTGAGAAAAAACCAAATTCAGGAACTTGAAAGAAAGATAGAAATATGGTATACTTTGTCTAAAGTATATTAAAGGAGTTTTTATGAAGTCTCTTTACATATTTCTTACCAGAACGGGAAGTATGGTATCAAAAATCGTACATTTTTTCACCAATGATACATATACCCATTCCGCTATTGCCTTTGACCCCGAGTTTAACGAAATATATAGCTCAGCAAGGAAAGATGGCATAAAAATGTTTCCTGCGGGACCCTGCCGCGAGAGCTTAAACCGAGGTTTTTATACCCGTGTTGGAAAAACACCTTGTGCGGTTTACGAGCTTGTCGTTTCTGATGAGGTTTATGACCGTGCAAAGGCTGTGGTTGCCTGGTTTATGGAGCATCAAGAAGAGTTCAAATTCAGTGCACTGGGTATTATCGCCTGCAAGTTCGGCATTGCATGGCAAAGGAAAAATAAATATTTTTGCTCGCAGTTTGTGGCAGAAATACTCCGTCGCAGCGGTGCGGCAGAGCTTCCAAAAACCGACTGCCTTATGCGTCCCAGTGACTATATGACCCTACCCTCGGTTATAAAAATTTTTGAGGGAGATATTGGTCAGGTAAATAAAAAACAAAAGGAAGTATGTATTTAGATTATACATACTTCCTTTTTTCTTCTTTATTTAAATTCGGGGTCGCGGGTCTTGTTCATAATGCAAACATAAGAGTTGCCCTGATTTACAGTAAGCTTCGAGCCGTCTTCAAGGGTGAAATTGAAGCTGTCTTTAGCATCGCCCTTTTCCCATTTAATCGGAACAACGCCGCCTGCAGAGGCATAAAATCCGTTTCCTGAAGAAAGATCTACCTTGCGGTGCTTGTTGTCGGGATAATAGCTTATGGTTGTTTCAAGAACAAAAATGTTGGTGAAAAGTTCTTTTTTGCCCGAAACGGCGTCCGTATAAGCAACACCCTTTCTTGCACGGGCATATTTACCGCTTTCCTTGTCATAGAGGAATTGAGTCACATAAGAAGAGCTAAAAGGAACGCTTATGTTATTTGCAATCGTTTCTGCAGGGGCTTTTTTGTCGGCAGTATCGCGGAAATTAAGCCAGCTTTTGCCGCTGCCCTTATCGTTCATCTTTCGGTTGGCGATAACCTTATCAATCATATTTCCTGTGGTGAAAAGGCGGTGCTCAAAAGCAAGACCGTTATTTTCACGGAAGCTGTTGGATTCGTCGCCTATCTGGAAAGAAGGCATATTCAGCTTTTTAAGGTAAGGGTCACAGTAATCGTAATCGATACCGTGGTAGAAAAGCATAGCATCCATACCGCAAGCGATGTCTACATATGGCACACGAAGACTGCGGACAGTACCGATTTTAGGAACGTTTGTCGGATCTGCAAAAAGAGCCAGCAGACGGGTAATTCCTCCCTCTACCTCGGTTTCAAAGACAACATCTGCAAGGTCAAGTCCGGATTGAACCTTTTGGGCTACGTAAGCATTGTTTACGGTTATAGCAACAGGCTTTTTAGAGGTGGCAGCCTTGTCAGAAAGTGAAAGCTCACCTGTAAGGGTGTTAAGATATTTAGAAGCATTGGGGTTAGATGTTTCATCACCCGAAAGGGTGGATGAATTGTTTCCGGTGCTTGACGGGTCGATAGTAGGTGTATCGGAATCACCGCAAGCGGATAAAGAAAGGGTTAACATAAGTGCCATAATAGCGGCAATAAGTCTTTTAAATTGCATAATAAGTTCCTCCAATATAAGTACTAGCATATTATACAATAATACGACAAAAGTTGCAACCGGAAAAATTTTTTATTAAAAAAGAAAAAATAATGCTTGATTTTTGATAGAGGTTGTGGTATTATACTATGGCACTCATGTGTACGCGCTGATAGCTCAGCTGGATAGAGCGTTTGGCTACGGACCAAAAGGTCAGGGGTTCGAATCCCTTAAAGCGCGCCAAAAAGAAACGACAATTTATCGACTGATAA
>JAZUNC010000194.1:0-4193 GCA_045603945.1 Acutalibacteraceae bacterium
AGAGAGAAGGTAGATGTTCTTCTGCCATTTATGTCTGCCGAGCTTTTGCCTCTTATTGATAGAAAAGATGAATTTGAAAAACTTGGGGTTAAGGTGTCAGTGTCCGATAAAGAATCGGTACTGATTGCAAATAACAAACTAAAATTTTATGAGTTTCTTAAAGAACAGGGTATTTCTGTTCCTAAGTTTCACCCGGTTAGAACTGCCGATGAGTTAAAAATTGCCTGTGAGGCAGTTGGTTATCCCGAATGTGCAGTGTGCGTTAAAGCAACCGAGCTGAGCGGAAGCAGAGGAATAAGAATAATAGATCCATCTCTTTCCAAATTCGATATTTTGTTTAATCAAAAACCGAATTCATTCTATACAACTTTTGATGATTTGGAGGCCACATTAAGGGAAAGGGTAGAAATGCCCGAAATGATGGCGATGGAATATCTTCCGGGTGAAGAGGGGTCTGTCGATTTAATTGCAGACAACGGTCAGATAATTTATATGGCCTATCGAGAGTCTAATGTTAATCTTGCGAGCATTCCACAGGAAGCTACTCTTACCTATAATGAGGAAGCTTACGATATTGCAAGAACCGTAATTGCTGCATTAAAGCTTGATGGAAGTGCAGATCTTGATTTTAAGTATGATAATGACGGGCATCCCGTACTGATGGAGATAAACCCGAGAATAGCTGCAACCATGCAGATATTTAAGGAGGGCGGACTCAATCTACCTTATCTCCGTATAAAACAGCTATTGGGAGAAGAACTGCCTGAAATAGATGTTCAGTACGGAATTAAAATGAAACGAAGATATCTTGAAATGTTTGCAATTTAGTTTTAAATTACGGAGGATTTATGAAAATTTGCGTAGTGGCAACGAGTGGAATTTCTCTTACTAACTTTCGGGGAAGATTGATACAAAAATTCATTGCCGATGGACATGAAGTTGTCTGTATTTCAATAGAGCCTCCCGACGAAGTGAGGCAAAGTGTCGAAGCTCTTGGTGCAACTTATTATCAGGTATCGGGCTCTAGAACAGGAACAGGGATTTTTTCTGGACTTAAAATGATTGGAAGCTATAAAGATGCTTTTAAGGAATTGAAACCTGACATGTGTTTTTTATATATGAGCAAACCGATTGCTTTTGGCGGAGCGGCTGCAATTATTGCTAAGGTTCCTGAAATCAATATCCTTGTTAACGGACTTGAAAATGCATATTACCGCCACACCTTAAAGGATTTTATTGTCAGACAGGTAATGAATTTTTTCTACTACGTTGTTTCGCATCGCTCAAAATGTGTTTTTATACAGAATAGTGATGATGCAAAATTCTTTTTAAGAAAAAAACTTTCTAAACCGAAAAACACTTATGTAGTTAATGGTTCTGGCGTAGATATGGAACATTTTGCAAGAGTGCCGATACCCGATAAGCCTGTTTTTCTTATGGTTGCTCGACTTCTGTGGAGCAAAGGTATCAGAGAATATCTTTCAGCGATAAAAATAGTTAAGGGAACTTATCCTGAAGCACATTTTATGCTTGTAGGAGGACTTGACAATAATGACGAGGCTATTACAGAAGAAGAGCTTGAAACGTGTATTAAAAACTATGATATTGAATATTGTGGATTTGCAAGTGATGTTAGACCTTACATAGAAAGAGCTTCAGTATTTGTTTTACCTTCATATCATGAGGGTACTCCGAGAAGTACGCTTGAGGCGATGGCTATGGGAAGGGCGATTTTAACAACAACGGCACCGGGCTGTAATGATACAGTTGAGGAAGGGGTAAATGGATATAAAGTACCTGTAGGTGATAGTCGGTTGTTGGCAGAAAGAATGTGCGAGCTAATTACTGATTCTGAAAAGCGAGCCATGATGGGTGAAAAATCCTATCAAATATGCAAAAATAAGTATGAAGTATCTCTTGTGAATCAGTTTATGATAGATAAAATGTAAGGAGAATTTATAATGGGTTTGTATGAAAAAATTGTTTCAGGTGAAGAGAAGATTTCTCTCGTAGGTCTTGGATACGTAGGTATGCCTATAGCCGTGTCTTTTGCAAAAAAAGTTAAGGTAGTCGGATATGATCTTAACGAAAAAAAGATACAACTTTATAAAAGCGGAATTGATCCGACTAATGAGGTTGGAAATGATGCAATAAAGGCGACAACTGTCGAATTTACAAACGATGAAACTAAGCTTCGCGAAGCAAAATTTCATATTGTTGCCGTTCCTACTCCTGTTAACGACGACCATACTCCTGACCTGACACCTGTTGAAGGAGCGTCGGAGATAGTAGGCAGAAACCTAACAAAGGGAAGTATAGTGGTTTACGAATCGACTGTATATCCTGGTGTAACCGAAGATATTTGTGTTCCAATTCTTGAAAAAGAATCTGGACTTAAATGCGGTGTTGATTTTAAAGTTGGCTACAGTCCCGAGAGAATAAACCCTGGCGATAAGGTGCACAGACTAGAAACTATCGTTAAAATAGTTTCAGGTATGGATGAAGAGTCTTTAGATGAAATAGCTAAAGTGTACGAGCTTGTTGTTGATGCAGGTGTCCACAGAGCTGAGAGCATAAAGGTTGCTGAAGCAGCAAAGGTCATTGAAAATAGTCAAAGAGATATAAATATCGCCTTTATGAATGAACTTTCTATCATATTCAATAAAATGGGAATTGATACACAGTCTGTGCTTAAGGCGGCGGGTACAAAATGGAATTTCTTGCCCTTCTATCCTGGTCTTGTGGGTGGACATTGCATCGGTGTTGACCCCTATTATCTTACATACAAGGCAGAGCAGATAGGTTATCAGAGTCAAGTCATCTTAGCAGGAAGAAGAATTAACGACAGCATGGGTAAATATGTTGCAGAGAGCGTTGTCAAGAAGCTTCTTAAGGTTGGAACCGCATTAAATGAGGCAAAAGTTACTATTCTTGGATTTACTTTTAAAGAAAACTGTCCCGACACCAGAAACACTAAAATAATTGATATCTATAAAGAACTTAAGGAATACGGAATTAACGCAACTGTATCTGACCCTGAGGCCGATGTTGATGAGGCAAAGCGTCTTTATGGTATGGAATTTGTCGATATTAGCACTGTTTGTGAATGTGATGTAATTATACTTGCCGTAGCTCATGAACAGTTTAAAGAGTTGACTCGTGAAGATTTTGACAGAATGTTCAAGAATACCGACAATTCTAAAAAAATACTTGCAGATATTAAGGGATTGCTCGATAGAAAGGAATACGAATCTGCAGGCTATAACTATTGGAGGTTGTAATAATGGGGTATAAAAGCCTTAAGTTTCCCGAAAAGTCTCTCTTTTTGGTAACAGGAGGGGCAGGATTTATCGGTTCAAATATTTGTGAAGCAATTCTAAACTTAGGTTATAAAGTACGCTGTCTTGATGACCTTTCAACAGGTAAACAGGAAAATGTTGATTTGTTTATAAACAACCCTGATTATGAGTTTATAAAGGGAGATATAAAAGATTTCGACACCTGTGTAAGGGCATGTGAAGGTGTAGATTATGTTCTTAATCAAGCTGCTTGGGGTAGTGTTCCGAGATCTATCGAAATGCCATTGTTTTATTGTAAAAACAATATTGAAGGAACCCTCAATATGCTCGAAGCTGCTCGTATAAACGGAGTTAAAAAATTCGTGTATGCATCCAGCTCCTCAGTTTATGGCGACGAGCCTAATCTTCCTAAAACCGAGGGTAGGGAAGGCAACTTGCTTTCGCCATACGCACTTACAAAGCGTTGTGATGAAGAATGGGCGAAGCAATATACGAGGCATTATGGACTTGATACATACGGTTTGCGTTATTTTAATGTATTTGGAAGACGCCAAAGCCCCGACGGTGCCTATGCTGCTGTTATACCGAAATTTCTCAAAATGCTTTTAAACGGCGAAACCCCAACCATTAACGGTGATGGTAAGCAGTCTAGGGATTTTACCTATATTGATAATGTTATTGAAGCTAACCTCAAAGCCTGCCTTGCATCGAGCGAGGCTGCAGGCGAGGCGTTTAATATCGCATACGGCGGAAGAGAATATCTTATTGATATTTATTATGGACTTACTAAGTCCCTGGGTGTTGATATAGAACCTAACTTCGGCCCCGATCGAAAAGGAGATATAAAACATTCCTATGCCGACATCAGTAAAGCTAGGGAACTTTTAGGCTATG
>JAZUNC010000195.1:0-4968 GCA_045603945.1 Acutalibacteraceae bacterium
ATAAGTATCAGGTAAAGAACGAACACGGTGCAGGCCGAAGCCTTTTTTATACACTCGGCTTTAATATAAGTGCCGATAATGATAACGTGGTTGAGGCAGGGGATGTTGCATACAGCGTGCTTAATCCCGACGCTTCTACCGTTACCGACAGCCTTTGGGCTACCTACAACACAAATAACAGTATGCAGGTAAGAACAAAGGGAAGAAACAATAGCAACAACAACGAATTCATCAATGTTACTGTTTATAAAAACTCTTATGCAACCTCCAAATCTTATGTAGATGAGTATTTTTCTGCATCGGGTACAGGCTTGACTGCGGCTTTTGATGATATAGTTCAGGAAATCATTCTTCAGTCACGCTACTATCCCACCCACCTTGAGGGCGGAAGCCCCGACTTTTCGGGTTATGTTGAATTCACCGACACCCTCGGCGAATATATGGAAGTAAAGCATATAAACGGTATACTTCTCGGCGACACATTGTTTGACGGACATATGATGGCGTCAAAGCTTTCAAACAGCGGCGAAGATGGTCTTGGCACCGTTGAAAACCCCACCGCCTTAGGCGATGAATTTATCCGTGCGGTTAAAACCCGTCTTGGAATTTCCGAAACGGCAGAAGCACAGAAATTGGTTGCAAAAGCCTTTGCCGACGGACAGCTTGCTTACAAGAATGCAAATGAGTGGTCCAACTATATTATGTGGTACGCTAAGGCTGACGGCACCTATGCAGGCTTCTATGATAAGGACGGTACCGAAGCTGTTCCCAGCGATGCCATTTATATCAATCGTTCCTACGGTTTCCTCGGCGAAACAACAGGCAGCATCAAGAACTCCGATATGATGTATATGTCGGTTCAGGTACGCGAAAACATCAACACAGGAGAACAGTCGGTTATCTGGAAAATACCTGCTGCTCTCGTTCCGATGATTACCTATAAGGTTTCTTTACAGGGAACGAATGTTGATACCGCAACCAATGTAAATGTTGCGGTCGAGCAGGCAACCCCCGTTCGCCTTATATATGAGACAGGTCTTCGTTCCGACCTTAATGAGTTTAACATCACGAGGATTTCGGGCGAAAACATTTCCACATCAACCAAGAAAACCGATGAAAGACATATTGCCGCCGATGGTCATACCCGTCTTTTCTGGAACAATAGCTTTGATATTTCGGGTGAAGACCACGATAAGCATGTTGTTGCACTTTCTGAATTCACCCCCAATAAGGAAAATGAAAGATTCTATTACACCTTTGATTCTGCTGTATTCAAAAAGGTTGGAGACGACTATGTTCTTGTGCCGAAAAGCGAACAGCTTAATCCAAAGGGCGAATACTATCACAGAAGCTACAATTTCATAAATTATCCCGCAGGCACAGCAGCTAATGATAAGAAACCTATATTTGAATATAAAAAGATGTCCGAGGCTTCAATCAGGCTTGCAGAAGGGAGAGACGACTTCAAGCTTCTCGATAACAGCGTAGAAGGTGCTTATGTTGTAGCAAAGGGAACACCTGCCAGAGAGCTTCAGATGTTCGATGAGAAGAAAAATCCCAACGCGACAAGCTCTGCAGATATGGTATTCCATCCCTATCTTACAGAACAAAACAACATTTTCTATGTTGATATGAACCTTGGTAACAACGGACTGCTTTCGGTTACCCCTGCAACAGGAATTAAGATTTCTAAAACGGTTGATATATTTGAGGCAGGCACTTCGGATACATTTAAGTTCCGTATTACCGCCTCCGAGAGCGGCACCTTTGACAGCTGGATAACCGCTCTTGATGCTACTCCAAACTCAGATGCAACAAAAGTGACCCTAAGAAATGGTGTTTATGAGTTTGAGATGAAGAAAGACCAGACCTTCTGGCTTTCGGGACTTTCTGCAGGCACTACCTATACCGTAGAGGAAATTTCCGATAATGCTGACTATAAAATTAAGTCGGTTCATGTAAACGGAAATGCACAGGGCAAAACTGCTACGGGAACAGTAACTCAGTATCTGGTTGATGATATTGATTTTGTAAATACCGCTGTGGGCGAAGGCAATCTCGTTATCACTAAGCAGGTTGTAGACGAAGCAGGCAATACGGTAGATGTAAACGACAACATCACCTTTACCGCAGAGGTTACCCTTAGCGATGCAGACGGCGATGCCGTTACAGGAACATTCCAGACCTCAAAGGGAAGCATAACCGTTGGTACTAACGGCAAATTCACCGTTACACTTAAAGACGGCGAATCCTTTGTAGTAAGAGGAATTCCCGAAGAAACCGAATATACCGTAGTTGAAACCAACGTTCCAAACGGATTTGAGTTCAGTGCAGGCGAGAGTGTGCTCACAGGGGTTATTGATAGCAGCGCTAACGACCAAGCCCTCATAGTAAATACCTATAAGCCTACAGATACAAACGGAAACGGTATTAGCGTAAATATTACAAAGACCATTTCAGGAAATCGCACAAATTGGCAAAACGGCGAAAGCTACACCTTTAATCTTGAAAGGCTTGACCTTACAAGAGCCGCAGGTAGGGTTATCGCAACCGACACCATTTCTGCTTCTGATAATGAGAAGAAGATTAGCTTCTCTCTCGCAAACGAAACCTACGATGCGGCAGGCATCTATTATTACAGAATAAGTGAAGAGGTTGGAACTCAGGGCGGAATCACCTATGATACCGCAGTAAGAGAATTCTCTGTAACTGTTGCCGATGCCGATATGGACGGCGACCTTGAGATTACAGATGTTTCGAATGTTATAAATACCACAGTCAGCGGAAGCTGGACGGTCTCTGCTAATTTCAACAATGTTTACGCTCCCACAGGCTCAGGTAATGTAACCCTTAATATCCAAAAGGCTATAAACGGCAACCAGTCTTTGGCTGGATTCAGATTTGCACTTTATGACAACAATCCCTTTAATTCTTCCGAATATACCGAATTGCTCAGAAGTGCACTTACAAATGCCGCAGGCGAAACCCATTTCAATCTTGTTTTCCCTGCAAATATGGCTACCACCCAGGGCGAAACCTATACCTATTACCTCGCAGAGATTCCGGGAGCTAACCCCAATATCACATATACTGATAAGGTTTATGAGGTAAAGGTTACCGTTACTGATAACGGCGACGGTACAGTATCTGCCGATGCCAAGGTTTATGACGGTGCTACCGAAATTACCACACCCGAAATTACCTTTACCAACGTTTACACACCTTCCACCTCTGACTATGTGGTATTCTCGGGACAAAAGGTTATTTCTACAAACAA
Organism: Acutalibacteraceae bacterium; assembly: GCA_045603945.1. Taxonomy (GTDB): domain Bacteria; phylum Bacillota; class Clostridia; order Oscillospirales; family Acutalibacteraceae; genus SFWF01. The sequence goes on from JAZUNC010000195.1 coordinate 3,278, forward strand.
CCGTGTTCTTAACGCAGGAGAATTCACCTTTAAGCTTGAAGCACTCGGCGGAGCACCCCAACCCGCAAGTCTTACCGCCAAGAACTCTGCAAACGGCTCTTTCCAGTTTGCTCCCATTGAGTTTACACGGGCAGGTGAATACAAGTATGTTATCACCGAAGATGACACAAATCGAATCGGCGGATTCAAGTATGACGATGCAAGATATGAAATAACCGTTAATGTTACCGATAGCAACGCCGTACTCACCGCAGAGATTACAAGATTTGTAAAGGTTAAGGGCGGCAACACTACACCTGTTACCGATATTATCTTTGAAAACGAGTATTATACCATCGCGGCAACCTTTAAACCTGTAGGAACAAAATTGCTCACAGGCAAGGTTATGCGTGGTGGAGAGTTCGGATTTAAGATTGAAAAGGTAACCGCAGATGCTCCTGATGTTCCGGGCAACCAGATTGTTGTAAACGGGGAAGACGGAAGCTTCGATTTCGCAACAATCACCTTTGATAAGGCAGGCACCTTTGTTTACAGAATTACTGAGGTAGATAAGGGCGAACTCGGATACACCTACGACAAAGCGGTTTATACTGTCACAGTAGTTGTTACCGACAACTCAGAAGGACGCCTTTCCGAGACCCATACCATCACTAAGGACGGTTTACCTTCAAGCGAAATTGTTTTCCGCAACACCTTTACTCCTGCACCCTATGTTTATGATATTGACCTTGAAATCGGTGCAAATAAAACTCTTACAGGCAGAGCACTCGCCGACGGCGAATTCGAATTCGTGCTTATAAATGCTATAAACGGTCAGCAGATAGGCGAGGCTGTAAAGAATGATGCTCTCGGCAATATAGATTTCCCTGAGCTTACCTTAAACACAGCAGGAACCTATCACTACAAGGTCGTGGAGGTTATAGGCGATGAAAAGGGAATTACCTACGATAACGCTGTGTTCCATGTTGTGCTCGGTATTGCTCAGATAGATGATGCAACCTCAGGACTTGACGGACAGTTTGAGCTTATCCGCGAGGAGCTTTACAAGGCTACCGTAGTAGTAGACGACTCAACAGGTGTTCCCGTTGAAACAACCGTATACGAGAATGTTACGGGCGAAGCTATTGAGTTTGTCAACACATATACAGTTACCCCAAGTGATATAGTTTTGGGCGGTATGAAGTATCTTGAAGGCAGAGACCTTGAAGAGGGCGAGTTTACCTTTAATCTCTACTTTGCTGAATATGATGCAACCAATGGCAAGTGGGTAAGAGGAGATCTTGTTGAGCAGGTTACCAACGATGCTGACGGAAAGTTCAACTTTGAAACCCGCACAGCAGAGCTGGGTGCAACCTACATCTACTTTATTACCGAGGATGCTACCAACCCCGATGAGACCATCACCTACGATGATACTGAGTATATGATAGTTGTAACTACAACCGATAATCTCGACGGCACAATGACCGTAAATTACGAGTACACCGTAAACGGAGTTAATGTTGAGGGCGTAAGCAAGTCGGATCGTAGCCATGTCGTTCTGTGAGCCAAGGAGTTGGGTCTAGTCATTGTCTTCCTAAGACCGCTTGGCCTCCGACTTGATAGTTGTAACTACAACCGATAATCTCGACGGCACAATGACCGTAAATTACGAGTACACCGTAAACGGAGTTAATGTTGAGGGCGTAAGC
>JAZUNC010000196.1:0-6539 GCA_045603945.1 Acutalibacteraceae bacterium
TTGGCCTCCGACTTGGTCGTCCCTACTATTTTATCCTACAACCTTATAGCCCTGTGCTTCTACAGTAGCTTTTAGGGTTTCGTCCAAGACCTCGGCAGAAAGGGTTACTACTGCCATTCCGTCCTTATGGCTTACCTCAGCAGAGTCTACACCCTCTAAGGCTTCAAGAGCATTTTTTACATGAGCTTCACAGTGGGGACACATCATACCCTCAATCTTTATTGTCTTTTTCATTATTTTTACCTTCTTTTCAGTTTTATTATATATCTTTGCACCGTTTAGACGCAGGGCATTGGTTACTACGCAAAAGCTTGACAGGCTCATTGCGGCGGCGGCAAACATAGGACTGAGCTCTAATCCAAACAATGAAATAAAGAGTCCTGCCGCAAGGGGAATTCCCAAGGTGTTATACGCAAATGCCCAAAATAGATTCTGCCGAATATTTTTAAGGGTAGCTCTGCCAAGCCTTAAGGCGGCGGCTACATCGGTAAGTCTACTGTTCATCAGCACAACATCGGCGGCATCTATAGCGATGTCTGTACCTGCTCCTATGGCTATTCCCACGTCGGCTGTGGCAAGGGCGGGAGCATCATTTATACCGTCACCCACCATAATGACTCTGCCTTCGGTTTTTAAGCGGCTTATCTCCTCAGCCTTTTCTTCAGGTAAAACCTGAGCAACTATTTCGTTAATACCTGCAGCTCTGCCTATCGCTTCTGCGGTATCCTTATTATCGCCCGTTAGCATAACAACACGGACTCTCATAGATTTCAGTTCTTCAACCGCTTTTGCACTATCGGATTTTACGGCATCAGCCACAGCAATAATTCCAATCAGTATGCCGTCCTTTGTGAAAAATAGGGGTGTTTTTCCATTTAAAGAAAGCTTTTTACAGGCTGTTTCGGTATTACTATCGATGGTTATTTGCTCTGTTATAAACTTAAAGCTTCCACCGAAAATAGTATTTCTATTAATTATTCCCCTAACTCCGTTTCCTGTAAAAGCGGTAAAATTCTCAACCTCAAGAAGCTTTACCGACATTTCTTCGCCCTTATTGCAGACGGCTTTTGCCAAGGGATGCTCGCTTTTATGCTCTAATGAGCAGGCTAAGGTAAGAAGCTCATTTTCAGTACAACCGATAGGAATTATATCCGTAACCTTTGGTTGTCCCGTGGTGACGGTTCCTGTCTTATCTAAAACGACAATATTGGCCTTCCCTGTGCTCTCCAAGGCTTCGGCAGTCTTAAACAGAATTCCTGATTTAGCACCCTTTGAGCTTCCTACCATAATGGCAACAGGGGTTGCGAGTCCCAAAGCACAAGGGCAGCTTATCACTAATACTGAAATGCCTCGCGACAGGGCAAATCCTACCGAATAGTCAAGCATCAGCCAGACGGCGGTAGTGATAAAGGCAATGATGATTACCACAGGTACAAATATTCCCGAAACCTTATCTGCAATTTTTGCAATAGGTGCTTTGGTAGCGGCAGTTTCGGACATAAGTTTTATAATCTTAGAAAGAGTAGTATCCTCTCCTACCCCAGTAGCCCTGCATTTTATAAAACCCAACTGATTGATCGTAGCCGCTCTGACAACATCCCCAACAGTTTTATCGGCAGGTATGCTTTCTCCTGTAAGCGCAGATTCATTCACCGCCGTTGTTCCCTCAAGAACAATACCGTCAACAGGTATACTTTCCCCTGGACGAACGACAAATATATCCCCTATTACTACTTCGCTTATATTTATTGTGAGTTCCTTACCGTTTCTGACTACTGTAGCTTTTTTAGGTGCTAAATCTATAAGACCCTTTAGTGCATCGGTAGTCTTACCCTTAGAGTATGCCTCAAGCATCTTACCTAATGTTATGAGGGTAAGTATCATAGCGGCAGATTCAAAATAAAGACCGTGAAGATAATCAGCTTTAGGGCTTGCAGTCATAGCAAAAACAAGACAGGTGCTATAAACAAAGGATGCCGAAGAGCCTAAGGACACAAGGGTGTCCATATTAGGAGCCCTGTGCAAAAGACCTTTAAATCCGCTTATAAAAAACGCTTGGTTTATAACCATAATTATTGCCGACAAAAGCATCTGAACAAGTGCAGTTGCAAGGTGGTTATGAGCTAAAACTGAAGGTAACGGCAGTCCAACCATATGACCCATTGATAAATACATAAGCAGTATTAAAAACACTGCCGAAACAATAAACCTTTTAAGCAGAAGCTTGACCTCATTATTTGGTTGAGGCTTGTTTTCGGTTTTACTTCCTTTAGGCATGGCAAAGTATCCTGCCGCTTCGACTGCGGCAATTATGCTTTCCGTCGAAGCCGTTCCCTCTACACCCATAGAATTTGTAAGCAGGCTTACCGAGCAGGCCGTTACACCTTCAACAGCATTGACCGCCTTTTCCACCCGTGCAGAGCAAGCCGCACAGGACATTCCTTTTACATCATACTGCTTCATATATCACCTCATAAGCTTTTGAAGTGTACTGACAAGCTCGTCCACTGTTTCATTCTTTCCGTTTTTAATGTCGTTTGCTACACAGGTTTTTATATGGGTTGCAAGAAGCTCTTTATTAAAGGAGTTAAGAGCAGCTGTAACGGCTGAGACTTGGGTTAAAACATCGGTACAATAAGCATTTTCTTCTATCATACCCTTTATACCGCGTATCTGCCCCTCGATTCGCGAAAGGCGGTTGATAAGTGACCTTTGCTCTGTCTTACTGCGTTCTTTTATTTTATGACAACAATTTTCCATTAAAATACCTCTCACATATTATACCCCATAGGGGTATTTTTATTATATTGCAAGCAAATGTTTTTGTCAAGAAAAAACAAGCTGTTAAAAAACAGCTTGTTTTATAGCTTTGATTGCAGTTTTTCCATTGTTTCCAAGGACGGAGTAGGTATGTTTTCAAAAGGAAAATTTATTCCCATACTGTCATACTTTGTTTGGCAAATCTTCTTGAATGGCAGCAGCTCTGTTTTATCGATACAGGGGTGTTTTTTTATCAAATCCTTTAAAAATTCAATATTATCATCTGTATCATTAAGGGTTGGAATTATTACCTGACGAAGTGTGGTTGGTATTCCCTGCCCGTTTAAATAACTTAGAAAGCTCAGCGGTGTTTCTATTGAACAACCAACATATTTGCGATACTGCTCGTCGGTAGGATATTTTATATCCAAAAGAACACGGTCGGTAACCGATAAAAGTTCCTTTACCTTGCCGTTGAGCAGACTTCCTGAGGTATCAAGACAGGTATTTATTCCCCTTGACTTACACCCTGCGAAAATATCTTTTGCGAATTCAGGTTGTAAAAGCGGCTCTCCACCCGAGAGGGTTATACCCCCCTCTTTTCCAAAATAGCTCTTATATCTTTCAGCATACTTTACAATTTCCTCGGCAGTATATTCTGTACCTCCGATAAGTGCCTGAGTTTCAGGATTATGGCAACAACCACAGCGAAGATTGCAACCCTGAAAGAACACCACATAGCGAACTCCAGGACCGTCAAGGGTGCCCATTGACTGAATGGAGCTTACATATCCTTTTGAGGACATACTACATTACCTCGTGGAAGGTACGGCTGATGACTTCACGCTGTTGCTCACGGGAGAGCTTATGGAAGTTTACGGCATAGCCCGAAACGCGTATAGTCAGGTTGGGATATGCTGTTGGATCCTCATATGCTTTCATAAGGGTTTCACGATTAAGGACATTTACGTTGATATGGTGTGCCTTGTTGGCAAAATATCCGTCGAGAATGGAGGTAAGGTTATCTACACGCTCCTCATAGCTTCTGCCTAAAGCTTCGGGAGTAATAGAGAAAGTATTTGAAATACCGTCGCGGCAATCGTCATAGCTGATTTTTGCCACCGAGTTAAGCGAAGCAAGTGCACCGTTTTCCTCGCGGTTGTGCATCGGATTTGCTCCCGGTGCGAAGGCGGCTCCTGCGGCTCTGCCGTCGGGGGTAGCTCCTGTATGCTTGCCGTAAGAAACATTAGAAGTAATAGTAAGCACAGAAAGGGTGTGCTCTGCATTTCTGTAGGTAGGTGTCTTTCTCAGTTCGGTTATAACCTTGTGAGCCATATCCTTGGCAATAAGGTCTACCCTATCATCATCATTGCCGAACTTGGGGAACTGACCTACGGTTTCAAAATCTACTATATAACCGCTTTCGTTCTTTACGGGGCGAACATTTGCATATTTAATTGCACTGAGAGAATCGGTAATAACCGACATACCAGCAACACCGAATGCCATAAAACGATGAACATCGGTATCGTGAAGTGCCATTTGGGTCTTTTCGTAAGCATACTTATCGTGCATATAATGAATAACATTCATTGTATTTACATACAGGTTGCACAGCCACTTAAGGTAGATGTCGAAACGCTGCATAACTTCATCATAGTTTAGCTTGTCTACATCCATTACAGGCATCTGTGGGCCTATTGCAATATTACTGCTTGCATCATATCCGCCGTTAATAGCGAGAAGCAGAAGCTTTGCAAGGTTGCAACGCGCTCCAAAGAACTGCATCTGTTTGCCCACCTTCATTGACGAAACACAGCAGGCGATAGCATATTCGTCTCCATAAATAGGACGCATAAGGTCATCGTTTTCGTACTGAATAGAATCGGTATCAACAGAAACCTTAGCACAGTATTTTTTAAAGCCTTCGGGCAAAGATGTAGACCAAAGAACGGTGAGGTTGGGCACAGGCGAAGAGCCTAAGGTGTAAAGGGTATTAAGAATACGGAAGCTACTCTTTGTAACAAGGGTGCGTCCATCCTCACCCATACCGCCGACAGCCTCGGTTATCCACATCGGGTCGCCGCCGAAAAGCTCGTTATATTCGGGGGTGCGGAGATGACGGGCAATGCGGAGCTTCATAACAAAATCGTCAATAAGCTCCTGTGCAGTCTCCTCGGTCAAGATTCCGTTTGCAATATCACGCTCTATATAAATATCAAAGAAGGTTGACACGCGACCTAAAGACATAGCCGCACCGTTTTGCTCCTTAATAGCGGCAAGATATGCAAAATAGGTCCACTGAATAGCCTCTCTTGTATTTGCGGCAGGCTCACTTATATCATAGCCGTACATTTTAGCCATTTCTTTCATATAGCCTAAAAAGGTTATCTGCTGGAAGAGTTCCTCAGAAAGGCGTACCTGCTCCATATTAATATTGCTCTCGGCAAGCTTTGCCTTATCTGCCTTTTTTTCTGCGATAAGACGGTCAACACCGTAAAGGGCAACCCTACGATAATCGCCGATAATTCTTCCACGTCCATAGCCGTCGGGAAGTCCTGTAATTATATGAGATTTGCGTGCCTTACGCATTTCATCTGTATAGGCACGAAAAACACCGTCGTTATGGGTGGTACGAAACTGAAATTCCTCCTCAACCTTATTAGAAAGCTTATAGCCGTAAGCCTCACAAGCAGAGCGAGCCATACGAATTCCGCCAAAGGGATTAACCCCTCTTTTTAATGGGCGGTTGGTTTGCATACCGACAATAAGTTCATTTTCTTTGTCTATATAACCAGGGGCATAGCTTGTAAGAGAGGACACTGTAACTGTGTCTATATCAAGTACTCCGCCGTATTCACGCTCGAGGGCGAAAAGATTTTGAAGCTTGCCCATAAGTGTTTTAGTACGGTCGGTAGCTCCTGCCAAAAAAGCGGAATCACCTGTATATTCCTTATAATTCTGCTGTATAAAATCGCGTACATTGATTTCATTCTGCCAATTTCCGGGTTTAAATCCATTCCAGTTAATATGTTCCATAATTTTTCCTCCTGTTCAGGTTGCCCAAAGAGCACAAAAGGGCAACCAGTATAAACTGATTGCCCAGACGGTCGGCTTAAAGAATCTTACACTCCCTTGCGGTTTCCCCGCAAATCCGTCAGTCATGTAAAATCTATAATGATTATATCCTATAAATTAACTTTTGTCAATCGTTAGAAATTAACAATTAAAACAAATATTTCATTACAAGTTCGGCAAGAAATACCGAAACACAGGAAAGAGTTGCTACGGTGACAAGTCCTTTACCAAACAAAGAAACCGCCACCGCCACTATAAAGCCAACGGTTGCCGATATAATATTACCCGAAGCATAAAATATTGCAGGTACAACCATTGCACTTAGCACGGCATAAGGTACATAATAAAGGAAGGACAGAACAAAGCGGCTTTTTATTTTTTCACGCATTAAAACCAGCGGTATCATTCGAATAAGATAGGTTACCCCTGCCATAACAAGAAGATACAGTGCAAACTCAGGTCTAATACTCATTTGCTTGGTCCTCCTCTTCGGTTTTTATAGGACAGGCAAGTGCAAACACAAGACTTGCAACAACAGCACAAATAACTATTACAAATCCGCCGTATTTTGCCGAGAAGTCAGCGAGGAAGGGCAAATATTTGAAGGAACAGCTCAGTGCTATAGATACAAGCACACAAAGTGCGGTGGGTTTATCTTCTTTTGCTTTAGGCACTACTATGGCGATCAGCATAGCATATAT
>JAZUNC010000197.1:0-2660 GCA_045603945.1 Acutalibacteraceae bacterium
AGGGCTTATAATCACCACACCAGGTGCTACCTTCCCCTATGGGAACGACCCAGAGGACAGCAATCTTCGTATTGCTCCATCCTTTCCTTCTGTTGATGAGCTTGCTCTCGCTGCGAAGGTTCTATGTGTTGCGGTGAAATATGCCGCACTTGAAAAGCTTCTTAAATAGTTGCTCGTTGACTTTATAAATAACGAGTAGTATAATAAAGTAGTTATTAATAAACCGGAGGTTAAAGCTAATGAAAGCAAAAAAGACCGGTAAGTGGGTATTTTTCGTAATATTCGCACTTATACTTGCACTTACCTATACTGCATTCTTCGGCGTGGACAGCTATTACGGTGACACCCGCAATGTGTATTTCAAGGGTGCTAACGACATCCGTTGGGGTATCGACATACGCGGCGGTGTTGAGGCTGTTTTCTCTCCCGACATTGAAGATGCAAAGATAACAGATGATGATATGGCAGCTGCAAAAGCTATCATCGAAACCCGTCTTGTAGGCAACAACATCACCGACTATGAGGTCTATACCGACAACGGAACACATCAGATAATCGTCCGTTTCCCTTGGTCCTCTGACCAGACCGATTTTGACCCTGCGGCAGAGGTTGAAAAGCTTGGCGAAACTGCCACCCTTACCTTCTGCAAGGGTTCAACCAAGGACACTGTACTGGTAGAGGGTAAAAATGTAGCCTCTGCTTCCTATGCGTACGAAGCATCTGTAGGTCATTATGTCAGCCTTAAGTTCGATTCTGTGGGTACATCAAAATTCTCTACTGCAACCGCAAACAATGTAGGCAGCACCATCTCTATTTGGATGGATGACACAATGATTTCAAATGCTACCGTTAACGAAGCTATCACTACAGGCGAAGCAATGATTACAGGTGATTTTTCTGCTGAAGAGGCTGCAACCCTTGCAAACCAGATAAACTCCGGTGCACTTCCCTTTGCCCTTACGGTAGACGATTCTAAAATGCAGATTATATCCCCCACATTGGGCTCTGATGCACTGAATGTTATGCTTATCGCAGGCTCTTGTGCATTCGGACTTATCTGCTTACTTATGATAATCCGTTACCGTCTGCTTGGCGTGATTGCTTCTATCGCACTTCTCGGACAGGTTGCCGCAATGATAGCTTGTATCTCGGGTTACATAAACGCATTTGACAGCTTCACCCTTACCATCCCAGGTATCGCAGGTATTATTCTTTCTATCGGTGTGGGCGTTGACGCTAACGTTATTGCCGCAGAACGCATTAAAGAAGAATTTGCAAAGGGTAAGACGATTGACGGTGCTATTGCTTCGGGTTACAAGAACAGCTTAAGTGCTATTATCGACGGTAACGTTACCATCGTTATTGTATCTCTTGTTCTTATGGGTGCATTTGGCTCTGAGGGAATACTTACCACCCTGCTTTCACCCATTTTTGCAATCTTCGGAACCACAATCACAGGCTCTATATACTCCTTCGGCTATACCCTGCTTGTAGGTACTATTTTCAACCTTATCCTCGGTGTGCTTTGCTCAAGACTTATGGTTAAGAGCATCTCTCGCCTGAAGATTTTCAGAAAGCCTGCTTTTTACGGAGGTGCGAAGAATGTTTAAGAAAGAAATTAACTTTAACAAATGCTTTAAGCCCGTACTTATAGGCTATGCAATCTTTATGGTAATCGGTATCGTTCTTACCTGTATTTTCGGTGTAAACCTTGATATAAACTTCAAGGGCGGTACAAGAATTACCTACTCTTACACAGGTGAGCTTGATTATAAGACCACCGAAGCTCTTATTGAAGAGACAATCGACAAGGATGTTAATGTCAGCGAAAGCTCGGGTCTTGCCGATGACACTAAGAAGATAGTCATTACTCTGGTTGGTACAGATTCTCTTTCCAACGAGGCTCAGCAGAATCTTGCTAAGGTGCTTACCGACAAGTATAAGGACAACACCTTTGAGCTTTACGACTCCAACTCGGTTAACCCCAGCGTTGCTGGTGCATTCTTTGCAAAGAGCCTTGCCGCTGTAGTACTTACAGGACTTCTTGTAATACTTTATGTTGGAATCCGTTTCCGCAAGATTGGCGGTGTTTCGGCAGGTATTACTGCTTTTGCTTCACTTTTCCTTGATATATTTGTTGCATTCTTTACCTGCACCATCTTCGGCTTGCAGATAGACTCTAACTTTATGGCAGTTGTGCTCACAATTCTCGGTTACTCGCTGAACGACACCATCGTTGTTTACGACCGTGTACGTGAGAACAAAGGAATTTACCCCAACTATACCACAGCCGAGCTTGTTAACCTCAGTCTTAACACCGTTAAGGTTCGTACTGTTGTAACAACCACTACCACCTTCCTTGCCGTTGTTCTGATTATTATCATTGCCGAGCTGTTCGGTCTTACATCACTAAGAAGATTAGCAATTCCTATGGCATTCGGTCTTATTTCGGGCTGTATTTCTTCCCTGTTTATTTCCGCACCCCTTTGGGTTATTTGGAAGAACAGTGCAGATAAGAAGGCTCCTAAGACCAAGAAAGCGAAAACCGGCAGAAGATAAGCATCTCTCATACACACATCCTAAGGCGGATATGATAAAGGATTTGGACAACCGTTGTAGGGCGGCGCGTCGAGGACGTCGCGCCCTACGCTCGCCAAAAA
>JAZUNC010000198.1:0-5978 GCA_045603945.1 Acutalibacteraceae bacterium
CAAACCCTTTAACCTGATATGGATAATGCCGTCGTAGGGAGATTAAAATTAGCTTAAGATGATTTTTATTACCGCACGGAATTATTTCTGTGCGGTAATTTTTTATCTAAATTGCAAGACTATCTCTTCGGCCAAAGAGAGGTTTTGCTCCTTTAGATAAGGAAAGGAGAAATCTCTGTGAAAAAGACAAACATAAGAAAGCTTACGGTCAGTGCAGTGTTTATTGCGCTTGCCGCGGTGCTTAGCTTAATCAAGCTTTGGACAAATCCGTGGGGCGGAAGCGTAACACTTATGAGCATGGTGCCTATTGTTCTTATTTCGGTAATGTTCGGTGTACGCTGGGGCTTGTTTTCCTCTTTCGTTTATGCCCTTATTCAAATCGGTTTGGATATAGCAGGAATGATGGCTTGGGGTATGGATGCCAGAATGTGGATAGGTGCGATAGTTTTCGACTATCTTGTGGCATATACTGTAGTCGGTCTTGCAGGCGTGTTCCGCAAAAAAGGAGCAGTAGGTATCTGTATAGGTACAGGAATGGCTCTATCTCTACGATTTGTAAGTCATTTTATTTCGGGATATATATTCTTTGATGTCTGGATGCCCGAAACCTTCTCACACCCTGCCGTTTATTCTGTGGTTTATAACGGAACCTATATGTTGCCCGAACTTATTACCACCGTTCTTGCAATATTTATACTTTATCAGACAAGTACAGTAAAACGAATGAATGATATTGTAAACCTCTAAAACAGTTAGAAAGCCTTAAGTGTCAGCATTTAAGGCTTTTTCTTATATATAATGCGATAAAAATAATTAATTCTTTACAAAGATGAGCTTTATGAATCCTATTTATAAGAAATCAGCAGGGTAGAGCTTGCTTCGGACGCTTTTTATTGGTTGCAAACTTTGTCATTATATGTTAAAATGTTTTGAAAAGCTAATATCTGCACATAATATTTTTATTCGGCTTTTCGGAGGAAATTATGTTAAAACTTGAAAATATATGCTATAGCGTAGGCGGTGCCGATATTATAAACGGCATCTCTATGGAAATTGACGAGCGTTTTGTGGCAATTACAGGCCCCAACGGAAGCGGTAAATCTACCCTCGCTAAAATAATTGCAGGAATCATTACTCCTACTTCGGGTAAGATTTATCTTGACGGCGAGGATATTACCGACCTCTCTATTACCGATCGTGCCAATAAGGGCATCAGCTTTGCTTTTCAGCAGCCTGTACGCTTTAAGGGAATTACAGTAAAAGACTTAATATCCCTCGCTTCGGGCAAAAAACTTTCGATTACCGAGGCTTGTCAGTATTTAAGCGAAGTAGGCCTTTGTGCTCGCGATTATATAAACCGCGAGGTTAATGCCTCTCTTTCGGGCGGAGAGCTTAAAAGAATTGAAATCGCAATGATAAATGCCAGAGGCACCAAGCTTTCGGTTTTTGATGAGCCCGAGGCAGGAATCGACCTATGGTCTTTTCAAAATCTTATTAAGGTTTTCGAAAAAATGCACGAGAGAAATAAGGGCAGTATACTTATAATTTCTCATCAGGAACGAATTCTCGATATTGCCGATAAAATTCTTGTGCTTAAAGCGGGTAAAATCGATAAAATAGGCACAAAAGACGAAATCATGCCATCTCTTTTAGGCGTTGAGTCAGGTTGTCGTTATGTTCAGGAGGAAAACTAAATGGATAATATTCAAAAGCACCTTCTAGAGCAGGTAGCAGACCTTCACGATGTCCCTCAGGGTGCATATTCCCTCCGTATAAACGGGGCACTTCACGGCAAAAACTCGTCAGAGAATATCGAAATCGTCAAAAAAGAGGACAAGCCCGGTATAGATATTTATGTAAAGGCAGGAACAAAAAAGGAAAGCGTCCATATTCCCGTGCTGCTTTCTCAAACAGGACTGAAAGAGCTTGTATATAATGATTTTCATATTGGTGAAGATTGTGACATTACCATCGTTGCAGGCTGTGGAATCCATAACGGCGGAGATGAAAACAGCGAGCACAGCGGAATCCACGCATTCTATGTCGGCAAAAATGCTAAACTAAAGTATGTTGAAAAGCATTACGGGTCAGGTGAAGGAAAGGGCAAAAGGGTTATGAACCCCACTACCGTTATCGAGCTTGCCGAAAATGCCTATATGGAAATGGAAACTGCACAGATAAAGGGCGTAGATGATACCGTTCGCGAAACAACCGCAAAGCTGGCGGAGGGTGCAACCCTCATCGTTGGGGAAAAAATAATGACCCACGGCGACCAATATGCCGAAACCCGTTTCACAGTTGATTTGGACGGTAAAAATTCTGGTGCACATGTGGTTTCCCGTTCGGTTGCAAAGGATAACTCTAAGCAGCTTTTTATCTCCCACGTTAACGGAAATAACGAGTGCTCGGGTCATACCGAATGTGATGCAATAATTATGGATAATGCGTCTGTCAGTGCTGTGCCCGAAATTATGGCAAACCACACCGACGCACAGCTTATTCACGAAGCCGCAATCGGCAAGATAGCAGGAGAGCAGCTTATAAAGCTTATGACCCTTGGTCTTACCGAAAAACAGGCAGAAGAAGAAATAGTAAACGGATTCCTCAAATAATAAAAATGACCTCTCAAAGGCGTTGCATCCGCAAGGACACAACGCCAGTTTTATTCGCTTAAGGCGAGTTATATTGCTTCGCAGTTATATTTGTCTTACGACAAGTTATATTGCCTTCGGCAGTTTTAAGGGGAATAAAATAACACTAAAACCGCAGGTTTTAATACCACTTTGCCGTAAGGTAAAATATCACTGTGAGACCTGTCTCACAATATCACTTACTTTGATATAGGTTTAAGGGTTTTAGGTTCTCCTAACAAGCGGAAAATGTGATATACATTTTACCTGATTGTTATGGTACGAGACAAAAGTAAAAGATGCACGAAAAAATCGTGCATCTTTTTTACTGTCCTTTAGAGTACCTCTCTTTTGAGAGGTCATTTTTATGGTTAATTATTTATCAGCCAACGCACGCTCAAGCCAGGTTGTGGCAAAATGCATAGCCTCGGCAAATCCGTTTTTTTCGGTAGATTTTGTTACATTGTCAAGCTTTTCGGAATCGTTCTTTACGAGGTTGACCTTGATTTTATCAGCAACATCAAGGTCGCCTTCCTTATGGGATGAAAGAATTTCAAGCTTTATAACAAACTTTTCGCTCATATCACCATAAAAAACGGTGTTGCCCTTGCGTACTAGGGGCTTATCCTTATAGGTTAAAAAATCACTCACGTCAATTTCTCCTTATTTTTCGTCAAGCTTTCCGTAAAGATTAAATCTGAAAAGTCGGCTTTCGTCTTCGGGGTTTGTGCAACGAATGGTAGCTTCGCTTACCTTTGCGCCATTTAAAATGTTAGCAATACCCATTATCTGGCAGAGTTTCGAGCGAAGGTTAAGACAGTCGCCATCGGGTGTTTCAAGAAAAACATCGCCCTTGCAGTGGTCGAGAGCTTCAATAAACTTGTTAAAGTCTATATCGTGAATTTGAATTTTATCCATAAAATCCTCCTTATTACCATTATTATCTTTAAAATTATATCTTAAATTCACCTAACTGTCAAGAGCGGAAAAATGCCATAAATACTTGACAATGGCGGTATATTCTTGTAATATTATATAAGTTATTTAAATATTTAGGAATTATTCCTTTGGAGGTCATATATTATGAAAAATTCTGAAAAGAGTATGGATACGATAGTATCTCTTGCAAAAGCCCGTGGCTTTGTATATGCTGGAAGTGAAATCTACGGCGGACTTTCCAATAGTTGGGATTACGGCCCTTTAGGCGTAGAGTTTAAAAACAATGTAAAAAAGGCTTGGTGGAAAAAGTTCGTTCAGGAGAACAAATATAATGTAGGACTCGATTCTGCTATTATTATGAACCCCGAAACCTGGGTTACATCGGGTCACGTAGGCGGATTTTCCGACCCTCTTATGGATTGCAAATCCTGCCGTGCGAGACATCGTGCAGATAAGCTTATTGAAGACAAGGGCGGCCACGCAGAGGGTATGACCTTCGAGCAGATGAGTGACTATATTAAAGCAAACGGAATTGAATGCCCCGAATGCGGAAGTAAGGATTTCACCGACATTCGCAAATTCAACCTTATGTTCAAAACCTTCATCGGTGTTACCGAGGATGCTAAGAATGAGGTTTATCTCCGTCCCGAAACTGCACAGGGAATCTTTGTAAACTATGCTAATATTCAGCGTTCCACAAGAAAGAAGCTTCCTTTCGGCGTTTGTCAGATAGGTAAGTCTTTCCGTAATGAGATTACTCCGGGTAACTTTATTTTCCGTACCCGCGAGTTCGAGCAGATGGAGTGTGAGTTCTTCTGCAAGCCCGACACAGATCTCGATTGGTTCTATTACTGGAAGGATTTCTGCAAAAACTGGCTCTTAAACCTCGGACTAAAGGAAGAAAACCTCCGTCTTCGCGACCACGAAAAGGAAGAACTTTCTTTCTACTCAAAGGCTACTACCGATATCGAGTTCCTCTTTCCCTTCGGTTGGGGCGAGCTTTGGGGCATTGCCGACCGTACTAACTATGACCTTGGACGTCATCAGGAAGCAAGCGGAAAATCTCTTGAATATTTCGATCAGGAAACAAACGAGCACTATGTTCCTTATGTTGTTGAGCCCTCTCTTGGTGCTGACCGCGTAGCTCTTGCATTCCTTTGCGATGCTTACGATGAAGAAACCGACGATAAGGGGGACACCCGCGTAGTTCTCCGTCTGCATCCTGCCCTTGCACCCTTTAAGTGTGCAGTTCTGCCCCTTTCTAAGAAGCTGGCAGAGCCCGCAGGCGAGGTTTTCGATATGCTCGCTAAGGACTTTATGGTGGATTATGATGATGCAGGCTCTATCGGTAAGCGTTATCGCCGTGAGGACGAGATAGGAACTCCTTTCTGTATCACCTACGATTTTGATTCCTTAGAGGATGGTTGTGTTACTGTCCGCGACCGCGACACTATGGAGCAGACCCGTGTTAAAATCACCGACCTTAAGGCATATATCGCCGAAAAACTCGAATTCTAATATAACAAAAAGAGCTGAACTAATTAGTTCAGCTCTTTTTCGTTAATACCGAAAAATTAAAGAAATGGGTGGTGGCAAATATTAATAGTGCGTTGTAGGGGAGGTCATTGGCCGCCCGTATACAAACCGTATGTTTCATCACAGTATCACGGTTGTTATCAAACCGCAATTCTTTAATTATTTCTCTAAAAGCCTATCCATAATCGACGGACCGTGCTCAATGAAAACTCCTGTAGATCCGGCGGTAGCTTCGGTAAAGGTATCTACACCGTTTAAAGTCTTTCTGCTGTCATATATCATAAAGGGAACAGGCTCAGAAGAGTGGGTCTTGGTAAGTAGGGGGGTAGGATGGTCGGGACAGATAAGAATTCTATAGTCCTCTCCACTCTCGTCAAGATAACCTTTAACAGCGGCAAGCACAAGTTTATCAATAAGACCGATAGACTTCACCTTGTTTTCGGGCTCACAGCGGTGACCGCATTCATCAGGTGCTTCAATATGTATGTACACAAGCTCAGTTCCGTTTTTAAATGCTTCAATTGCCGCATCTGCCTTGCCGACAAAGTTAGTATCAATATAACCTGTTGCACCCTCAACCTCAGGGGTCTCCATTCCTGCACAGATTCCAATGCCCTTAAGCAGGTCTACTGCAGAAATAACGCAACCCGAAACTCCATTCTTCTCTTTGAAGTTGGCAACCACAGGCTTGGTGCCCTCGCCCCATAGCCAAATGGAGTTTGCAGGATTCTTACCTTCTGCTACACGCTTTTTATTTACGGGATGGTCTTTTAAAAATTCATAGCTCTTCTTCATAAGTTCAATTAGAGGAGCCGCATTTTCAGCCTTGCTTAAGTGTTCGCCTATAACACGTCCGCTTATGTCGTGGGGAGG
>JAZUNC010000199.1:0-1913 GCA_045603945.1 Acutalibacteraceae bacterium
GTAGGGGAGACCCCGTGTGGTCTCCCGATATCTGGGGCTTACCTTCAGACTTGTTATCAATGAGCAGACAGTTGTGTAAAAAGGACGTCAGAATGACGTCCTTTTTTAGTAGTCAGTAGTCAGTAGCCGGTAGTCACGCGCCAACGGGGGCGAAAACACAACAGCTCTACCCGCGGGAATAGGAAATATATTGTAGGGGCACGGCTTGCCGTGTCCGCTTTTTTAATCAAGCTTTGCATTCAGCTTTCTGCTTGTACCCTTGGTTGCAAAATATACAATAACCCATATTGCGATATATACGGCGACGAAAATGGCGGTGAATATGCCGATTACCTTAATGTCAAAGGGTATCCAGCTGTTTAAAATGTAGCAGGTGCAGTAGGTGACGTAGAGAAGTGAGAAATGGCACAGCAGACCCTTCATTACGGGCCAATGCTCTATCTGATTGAGTACCGTTGCACCTGCCTGAACGAAGGCAATGGCGTAGGTGGAAATAATTGCAAGAAGAATCTGCACACCGCTCAGGGTGAAATCCTCTGCTGTTTCGGAAATGACTGCGTAAATTATGCCGACAATTATAGGTCCGAAACCTCCGAATATGAGACCTCGATGTAAAAATTCCTTAAAATATCTGTTCATTTTAAATACCTAACCTTTCTTTTACGTTTTTTAAATTACGCCTTGATATATAATCGGTATAGCCGTTTTTGAATACTGCCGTAACAGAGCCGTAAACCGAAGGGACAAAGCGTTCAAGCATAGCTATATTAGCTATACAGGACTGATTTATCTTAATAAAATTGCTGCCGAGCTGTTCTTCAAGGATATACAGCCGCATTTTTATTCTGTATTTTTTGTTTTCGGTAAGGGCATATATTTTGTTATCCTCACAAATAAAGCAATGTATGTCTTTTACATCGAGCTTTACCGCGGTTTTATTCTCGAAGCCGATAATTTCAGGGCTGTTACAGGCTGACAGCTGCTCTATCTGTTCAACGAGTGCCGTTTTTTTATGTGCATAAACTATCACCTCTTCTTCGTGCAGGCTATCAATTATAAGAGTGAATTTCATTTGTCTGCTTCCTTTCCGTAAAGAGTGTCGACCCTTCTTTACGGCTTTATATTATCATCGGTGAAATATCTTTTCAAGGGCTTTGAAGTCTTCGGTCGTTTTGTTGTTTCAATCGGCAATTAAATTTTCACACAAAAATATTACCTTTCTATTTACTTTTCTCTGCCGCTGTGATAGAATACAAGGGATAGAGAAAAAGGTCATCGGCAGGATGCAGATATTGTGGTTGAAGTCCTGCTTTGCAGGGCTTTTTTTCTGAAGATAAAGAAAACGGAGGAAAATCAAAATGAAAATGGTTTACAACGTCAAGGACAAGCCCAAGTTCCCGCAGCTTGTTGTCTTTGCAATTCAGCAGCTTCTCGCAATTATGGCTGCAACAATCGCAGTACCCGCTATCGTGGGTAACGGAATGACCGCTTCCGCTGCTCTTTTCGGTGCAGGTGTGGGTACGGTCATATACCAGCTTTTCACTAAGTTCAGAAGTCCTGTATTCTTAGGCTCATCCTTTGCTTTTATCGGCTCAATGGTTGCCGCCTTTGCAGGTGCGACATCTATGCAGTTAGGTTATCTCGGTCTTATTATCGGTGCGGCTTTTGCAGGTCTTGTTTATGTTGTTATCGCAATCGTTGTCAAGCTTGTAGGCGTCGGCTGGATAAATAAGCTTATGAAGTCGGAGGCCAAGCGGTCTTAGGAAGACAATGACTAGACCCAACTCCTTGGCTCACAGAACGACATGGCTACGATCCGACTTTATTATCGGTGCGGCTTTTGCAGGTCTTGTTTATGTTGTTATCGCAATCGTTGTCAAGCTTGTAGGCGTCGGCTGGATAAATAAGCTTAT
>JAZUNC010000200.1:0-13248 GCA_045603945.1 Acutalibacteraceae bacterium
CTGGATAAGGCGTTTGCCCTCGCCCTTTGAACCGATAAGTTCACATTTAATGAGCAGGTCGAGTACGGAGATAGCATCGTCAGTAAAATCAGCATCACTCAAAACAGATGTCGGCATATTGTCTGTATCAACGCCCTTAGTAAACAGTGCGCGTGCACCTTCCAAAGCTTTCTGCGCTTCTTCCTCGCCGGGAATAAGCTCTGTAAGCTCGAAGGCTAAGATTTCCTTAGCTTTGTTAATCTCGCTACCCTCGAGTTTTGCGAGTTCGTCAATCTCCTCAAGAGGTAAGAAGGTGAGCATCTTGAGGCACTTAACAACATCGCTATCGTCGACATTTCTCCAGTACTGGAAGAAATCAAATGGTGATGTTTTTTCAGCTGAGAGCCACACAGCACCTGACTGTGTCTTGCCCATCTTTTTGCCCTCGGAATTGAGGAGCAGGTTAATAGTCATAGCGTAGGCGTCCTTGCCTAGTTTACGACGGATAAGCTCGGTACCGCCGAGCATGTTCGACCACTGGTCGTCGCCACCAAACTGCATATTACAACCATATTCGTTAAACAAATGATAAAAGTCGTATGACTGCATTATCATATAGTTAAATTCAAGGAAAGAAAGTCCTTTTTCCATACGCTGTTCATAACAACGAGCGCGCAACATATTGTTAACAGAAAAATGTGCGCCTACTTCACGAAGCATATCAATATAATTAAGTCCTAAAAGCCAATCGGCATTATTTACCATAAGAGCCTTGCCCTCGGAAAAGTCGATAAAGCTTTCCATTTGACGCTTAAAGCAGGCAGCATTATGATTAATATCCTCAATAGTGAGCATCTTTCTCATATCGGTTCTGCCCGAAGGGTCGCCTATCATTGTAGTTCCGCCGCCGATAAGAGCTATTGGCTTATTACCTGCCATCTGCAAACGCTTCATAAGAGTGAGTGCCATAAAGTGACCAGCGGTAAGGCTATCGGCAGTACAGTCAAAGCCGATATAGAAGGTAGCCTTTCCGTTGTTGATCATTTCCTTTATTTCTTCCTCATTAGTGACCTGTGCAATAAGGCCGCGTTCAATTAATTCTTCGTACAAAGTCATTGATTATTACTCCTGTCTAACAGTTCTTTGGCAGAACTGATTGTATTTTCTGTAAGCTCGGTGCCCGACATTATGCGAGCAATTTCCTTAATTCTACTCTCTTCACTTAAAAGGGTAACATTAGTATAGGTCTTACCGTCTTTTACCTTCTTTTCAATAAGAAAATGTCCCTCTGCCGCCGCCGCTATCTGTGCCAAGTGTGTTACGCAGATAACCTGACGGAGCTTTGAAACTTTTTTAAGCTGAACAGCTACCTTTGATGCTGCTCTGCCGCTGATTCCTGTATCTATTTCATCGAAAATAAGCGTATCGACATTATCTTTGTCGGCTATTATACCCTTTATTGCAAGCATAATACGGGAAAGCTCACCGCCAGAAGCTACCTTATTAAGTGGCTTTACGGTTTCGCCTGCATTTGCGGAAATAAGAAATTCCACATTATCCCGACCAGTTTTTGAATATTTTGCCTCGGTTATATTGGCAATAAACTGAACGCCTGTCATATCCATAAAGCTTAATGCTTCACACACCTGTTTTTCAAAGCCTTTAGCAGCTTTTTTACGGGAATTGGTTAGTTTTTCGCCTGCGGCAACAAGTCTTTCTTCAGCAAAAATAAGCTCGTTTTCGAGCTGTGCAAGCCGCTCTTCGCTGAACTCTATCTGCTCAAGCTCAGCTTTAGCCTTTGAAAGATACTCAAGAGCCGCTTCCTCGCTATTGCCGTATTTTAACATTATTCGGTGAAGGCTGTCAAGTCTTTCATCAGTTTTTTCGGCATCTTCCTTAGAATACGGAAAATCCGCAACATATTTTCGAACAATATCGGCTGCGGTTTCAAGGGAATCCACCGCATCAGACAGCTTTGTTGCGGTGTCGTTAAGCTCGTCCACAGCCGCTTTTTCGAGGAAGCTAAGTGCAGACCTTGCCATAGTTGCAGCACCGTCCCGGTCTATATCGCCGTTTAGCATATAAACACATTCGTTAAGCTGTTTTATAACCCTTTCAGAATTCTGAATAAGCTCGCGGGTCTTTTTAAGCTCTTCAACCTCTCCTATATGAATATCAGTCGTTTCAAGCTCGTTTATCTGATATTTAAGCAAATCTATACGATCGTACTTTTTATCCTCGTCGGTTTCCAGCTCTTTAATCTGCTTTCTTATTTCGGTGAAGCTTTTAAATGCAGCTGTATACTCTTCCCTCTCCTTATCATTTGAAGCGATAAGGTCAAGATAAATATAATGATTTTCGGGCTTTAGCAACATCTGACTGTCGTGCTGACCGTGGATATTAATAAGATATTTGGATATATCTCTAAGCACCTGTGCGGTGGTCATTCGTCCGTTAATACGAATACTGCCGTTACCCGACAGGCTAAGCACACGCTGTACAGAAATGTTACCGTTTTCATCGGGCTCTATACCGTTTTCTTTAAGCACCGTAAGAGATGCCTTTGAAAGCTCGCCAAACACTGCCGAAACCAAAGCCTTATCGGCGGTGTTTCGTATAATCTCTTTATATGTGCGTTCCCCGAGAACGGCATTTATCGAGTCAATGATTATCGACTTACCTGCACCCGTTTCACCCGTAAGAGCATTAAAGCCTGCAACAGGCTCTATATCTGCAGATTCGATAACAGCAATATTCTCTATATGTAGAGATTTAAGCATAATATATCTCCGTTAAATAAGTTTCTTGATTTTTTCGGTTAGAATTACAGAATCATTCTCGCCTGCGGTTATAGCAAAAATCGTATCGTCCCCAGCTAAAGAGCCTAATATTATGTCGCTGAAAAGATGCTCTAAAGCAACGCAAACGCTTGATGCCATTCCTGCATAGCACTTAACGATTACGGTGTTCATAGAATAAACCACATCTATACAGGATTTTGAAAACATTTCTTCAAAATGATTTTTATCACGCAAAGAGTCGTTATTCTTTCCTGCAACATGGTATCTGTAAACACCGTTTCGGTCTTGTGATTTAACTATTCTGAGCTCTTTAATATCTCTTGACACCGTAGACTGCGTAACCTTAAAGCCTAGGCTAAGTAGTGCCTCTTGAAGCTCATCCTGTGTTGTAAGAACGTTGTTTTGAATAAGCTCTATTATAACTTCATGTCTTTTGTTTTTCATATTCGCTCCTAAAATTTTAGTGCAACAGTTTTATATATCGTACTTCGGCTGAGATTTATCAGCCTTGCATCAAAGTCAGCCTTGCTGATAATTATCTTTGTATCGAGATCAACCTCCACAGTACGCTCTCCGTCCACAGTTAAGAACGCAGTTGTACGGGAAGTGTCCATAATTCCTACCGATATTTCTTCTGTTTCGTGAAGTATCATAGGTCTTGCGGTCAAGGAGTGGGAGCAGATGGGTGTAACTGTAATACAACGCACCGCTGGATCAATAATAGGTCCGCCTGCAGACATAGAATATGCCGTAGAGCCTGTGGGTGTTGAAATAATAACTCCATCTGAACGATAGTCAATATCATCACCCGAAACCGTAAGTCTTAAATCGGTGATTTTTGCTACTCTTCCGCTGGAAACCACCGCATCATTAAGTGCTGTACCGCTATAGATTACTCTACCGTTTTTTACGGCTTTAACCGAAAGCATCATACGGGATTCAGTCTTATATTCGCCTGTAACAAGGTTTTTAAGCAGATCTATACTATCCTTTTCAATATTTGCCAAAAAACCCAGACGACCTGTATTAATGCCAAGACAGGGCTTTGAATATACCGATGCCGCCTTAGCATGTTTTATAAGAGTACCGTCACCGCCGATTGTTATTATAACATCACAGCTTGAGTAAAGCTCATCATCGGACATTTGACTGTTCCCTGCGATATAGCACTCAGCAGAGAGGCTTAAAACAATATCGGCTATCTGCGGCAAAAGCTCAGCTGTGCCTGCTCTTTCCATATTTGGAAACAAAGCTATTTTCATTTTACTTTACTCTCCTTTTAAAGAAGAATGTGCTTTTTCCACGATTTTTTCGGGATTAATGTCTTCACTTAGCTTAGAAACATCTGACTTTAAAAGGTGTACAAGGTATTCAATATTGCCTTCGGGACCTTTTATAGGTGAAAAATCTAAATGCTCGACAGACAGACCGTTATCTAACGCGATTCCGATAACCTTATTAATTACTTCAAGGTGTACATTGGGGTCGCGGACAACTCCCTTTTTGCCGACCTTTTCCTTGCCTGCTTCAAACTGAGGCTTTATAAGGCAAACCGCTTGTGCTCCATCCTTCATAAGATTTTTCATTACGGGTATAATAAGGGCAAGCGATATAAAAGACACATCTACCGAACAGAAATCAAGCTTATCGGGCACCTGCTCTTCGGTAACGTAACGGAAGTTGGTGCGTTCAAGGTTTACCACCCTTTCGTCGGTACGAAGCTTCCACGCAAGCTGACCGTAACCTACATCAATCGAATAGACCTTTACAGCACCGTTTTGAAGCATACAGTCGGTAAATCCGCCTGTTGAAGCACCAATGTCAGCACAAATACAGCCATCAAGAGAAAATCCGAAATTCTCTACCGCTTTTTCAAGCTTAAGTCCACCGCGACTAACGTATTTGGGTGCATTCCCTCTGAACTCGATAACATCATCGGGCTTTACGGTAGTACCAGGTTTGTCTGATTTTTGGTTGTTCACATACACAAGACCCGCCATTATAAGAGCCTTGGCTTTTTCGCGGCTTTCAGCATATCCAGCCTCAAAAACGGCAGTATCAAGTCGTAGCTTTTCAGCCATTGCTAATTTCTCCTAAAACTAAATTTTGCATGGACTCGGCATCAAGTCCCAATTTTTTATGGGCAACCTCTACATCGGCGGCAGGAACAAAGCAATTATCTATTGCTGTTATTCTATAATTACCGATTTCTGCCTTTGAGACTATATGCTCACTTATACCGCCTTTTTTTATCCCCTCTTCGAACAGGTATACTTTATCGTAAGCCTTTAAAACCGAAACCAACTCATCAGAAACAGGATATATCTTATTAAGCTTAATAACATCTACGCTGACACCATTATCTTTAAGTAATTCCTGTGCCTTTAGTGCATTGGCTGTTATTATTCCGTAGGTTACTATTGCAACCTTACTTTTGTTGCCAAAACGGGTGAAATCCTTATCTGTAAATTCAAAATCAAACTTTTCTTTTCCCCGTGGGTATCTTATAACCAAGGGCGAACTAATTGATAATGATTTCTTTATACAACCCTCAAGCTCTCGATAGCTTGCAGGAGAATAAACGGTAATATTTGGAACGGTGGTAAGGAATGCGGCATCAAAGACACCCTGATGGGTTTCCCCGTCATCTCCGACTATACCAGCACGGTCCACAAGGAAGCAAACAGGAAGCCCTGCTATTGCGGTATCATGAATAATTTGGTCATAGGCTCTTTGTAAAAAGGAGCTGTAAACCGCAAAATACGGTCTGATTCCTGCAGATGCAAGTCCTGCCGCAAAGGTTACTGCATATTCTTCAGCTATACCTACATCGAAAAATCTATCGCTGTATTTATTAGAAAACTCTTCAAGCCCTGTTCCTGCGGTCATTGCTGCAGTGATAGCACAAACACGATTGTCCTCATTTGCAAGCTCGCAAAGAGCTTGGCCGCAAACCGAAGAAAAGTTTTTGGCGTTTTTCATCACCAAACCGTCGTGTGTATCAAAAGCAGAAACTCCGTGATAGCTTCCGGGCTGTGCTTCTGCATAGCTATAGCCTTTGCCTTTAATTGTAACTGCGTGTATCACGCAAGGCTTATTTTGATCTTTAGCAATTTTAAGTGCAGTTTCGATTTGCTCGACATTATGGCCGTCCACAGGACCAATATATTTAAATCCTAATGTTTCAAAAATATTGTTTTTAAATATCTGTCGGGCAAAAACCCTCTTTATTTGGGAAAGAAGTTTAAAAACAGGCTCTCCAATTACAGGGGTTTTTAGAAGTATTGACTCGGTCTTATATTTAAAGCGATAGTAGCTGGGCTTTAAACGAATCTTCTTGAAATGCTCTGACATTGAGCCAACATTTCCTGAAATGGACATTTTGTTATCATTGACTACAACAATAAAGCCGTCCTTGTTATAGCCAATATTATTAAGTGCTTCAAGTGCCAAGCCACCTGTTAGGGCACCGTCACCTATAACTGCAACGCTGGTTCCGCCCTTTTCACTTAAAACATTAGCTTTATAAATGCCGTATGCCGCCGCAAGAGAATTGCTGGCATGACCCGTAACAAATGGGTCGTATATACTTTCGTTAGGACGCATAAAGCCTGATATTCCGTTTTCTTTGCGGAGTGTAGAGAACTTCTCATATCTACCTGTAAGCAGCTTATGGGTATAGCATTGATGCCCCACGTCAAATATAATAGAGTCATTCGGTGCATCAAAAAATCTATGAAGTGCCACAGTAAGCTCTACCACACCTAAATTAGACGCAAGATGTCCTCCGTTTTTAGAAACGGTTGTTATAAGTACATCACGAATCTCAGCACAAAGCTGAGAAATCTGACTGCTATTAAGTTTTTTTAGGTCTGCAGGTGAATTAATATTACCTAAAAACTTATAATTCAAAATATCAACTTCCTATCAGTGATCGCGTTTTAAAAGATAATCTGCAAGCCGCTTCAAATCCTCGGCATCTCTGCCGAAAATATCAAGCTCTTGTTTTGCCTTGCTAGTAAGCCCAGCTACAAGCTCTTTACATCTTTCAATTCCGAAAAGTGTAACAAATGTAGATTTACTGTTATCCTTGTCGCTGTGTATCGGCTTGCCGAGCTTTTCGACGGTACTTGTTTCGTCTAGTATATCGTCGACTATCTGAAATGCAAGACCGAGATTTTCTGCATAATTTTCCGCCGCGGCAATTTTTTTTTCGTCGGCATCTGCAAGAATACAGCCTACTACGCAGGCGGCTTTTATAAGTGCACCTGTTTTAAGACTGCATATAAGCTTTAAAATCTCTTCATCAGCCGTTTTTTCTTCATACATCAGGTCAACGACCTGACCGCCAATCATTCCGTCAATACCTGCACAGTGTGACAGAACTGAAACAGCCTTTAACACACATTTGCTGTCAATTCCTTCGGTTGTCGCTGCAAGCGACCAAGCTTTTGTAAGCAAGGCATCTCCTGCAAGAAGTGCGTTTGCCTCTCCAAACTGCTTATGACAAGAGGGCTTTCCTCTTCGCATATCGTCGTCATCCATACAGGGCAGGTCGTCGTGTATGAGCGAATAGGTATGGATACACTCTATTGCCGCTTCAAAATTAAAGGAATAATTTCCCTCTCCTCCACACAGCCTGTAGAATTCATTTAATAGAAAAGGACGAAGTCTTTTTCCTCCAAGGAGGAGGCTGTAACGACAGGCATCATAAATAACAGCATATTCTAACGGCCCGTGTTCAAAAACAGAGGCTAAATCCTTTTCGAAGTTTTGTGCATATAAATTAATCTTATTTTCTATCATGTTAATTACCGCTATTTTGAAGAGTTTCTATCTTTTGTTTTGCATTGCTCAGGGCATCTGCACAATATTTAGAAAGCTTTATTCCCTCTTCGTATAGACCGATTGCCTCATCGAGGGGTAAATCGTTACCGCCTAGCTTTTCTGCGATTTTTTCAAGGGCGGTATATGCTTCTTCAAAGCTTAAAACCTTATCTGACATAAAGCTACTCCTTTATGATTTTAGTTGTATTACATTCTGCTTTTCCGTCGTGGAAGCGAAGTATTATGTTATCCCCCACACCCAGTTCATCTACAGAACTGACCGTTTTATCTGCCTTTTGTGCCACCGAAAATCCGCGGAGCATTGTTTTAACGGGACTTAAGGCATCAAGCTTAGCGGCAATCGCACAAAAGTGTTTTTCCTTGGTTATAAGATGTTTTTCTACACCACTAAGCATTTTATCGGTAGCAGAATCGAGCAGTAAACTGCGTCTTTCGCAAATATATTCATAAGGCTCGGTAAACATTCGCGACAGCAGAATTTTAGATAGTGCTTTTTCTCTTGAGGAAACTGCATTTGTTATTCCTATGCCTAACGTACGGCTAAAACTTGCAAGCTCTGATTCAAGCTCCTGCACGTCGGGTACAGCTAATTCTGCCGCCGCAGATGGTGTCGGAGCTCTGAGGTCAGCTACGAAATCGCATATTGTGAAGTCGGTTTCGTGACCCACCGCTGAAATTACAGGAATATTTATTTCGGCAATTTTTCGTGCCAGCTTTTCGTCGTTAAAGCACCATAAATCCTCAATAGAGCCGCCGCCGCGTCCGATAATTATCACGTCGGCATCGGTTTTATTAACTGTATCGAGAGCAGTACACAGACTCTCGGGTGCGGTTACGCCCTGAACTGTTGCAGGGCAAAACAAAATATCGCAAAGAGGATATCTTCTGCCTAAAACATTAAATATATCTCTGATTGCTGCACCCGTTTGAGACGTAATTACAGCTACCTTTTTGGGGAATTTCGGAATTGGCTTTTTACGAGACGAAGCGAACAATCCCTCGCCCTCCAGCTTTGCCTTTAGCTTTTCGAGAGCAGCCATAAGGTCGCCCTCTCCATCCGGCACCATATTTTCGGCATAAAGCTGATAAACACCATCACGCTCAAAAACAGAAATTCTGCCTGAGCATACTACCTTCATACCCTCTTTAGGCGAAAAACGAAGACGAGCCGCATTCCCTTTAAACATTACACATTTAAGTGCCGCAGTATCATCCTTAAGCGTAAAATACAAATGCCCGCTTGCAAAGTGACACTTGAAATTGGATATTTCACCCCGTATGCTTATAAAAGCCAGCCTGCCGTCACCCTCAAGCAGGCTTTTTATATACATATTTAACTGCTTGACAGTAACTACAGTACCCGACATAATTACTACTTTACGCTGCGAACAAAAGAGCCTAAAATTCCGTTTGCAAAGGATGCATCCTGCTCTGTCGCATATTTTTTGATAATCTCCACCGCTTCATTTATAGAAACGGAATTGGGAATATCGTCAAAACTTTTAATTTCGGTAATAGCAAGGCGTAATGCTGCAAGGGCCACCTTAGAAATTCGGTCGGCACTCCAGCCTTTTGAATACTCGCTTATAACCCCGTCGATTGCTTCAACATCATCGATTGCAGTTTTAACGATGTTTAAGCAATATTCATCCTGAACACACATTCCTGCTTCTTCAGCTATATCGAAAAGCTCCTGTGCGCTTTCTCCGCCAAAGCTGTACTCGAACAAAAGTATAAATGCCTGTTCGCGTGATTCTTTTCTTGTCATAGTGCACCTCTGTACATAATTATACATTATATATAATATCTCATTCTTGCATATTTTTCAAGACATTTATGCATAATTGCATAAAAAATTTAGTGTTGTAAATTGCAGAAAATTCTGTTATAATCTTAAATACTGAAAAAATATGTGGAAGTGACACTATGGCTATCGAATTTCGAAACAGTTTGATTGGATTTAACAAGGACGATGTTTTAAGCTATGTTCATATGAAGGACAGCGAGCTTAAGGCTTTGTCAAATTCACTTGGCAACAGAATTGATGAGCTTCAAAAGCAGCTCGACGCATTAAAAGAAGAGCATTTATCTGCCCTTGGCACCATCGGCTCCCTTACCCGCGAAAACGATGTTTTGAAAATCAAAGTATCTGAATACGACCAAAAGGTTGAAGAAATTGATGCAGTAAGCGCAAAAATCGGCAAGCTTTATCTTGTGTCTAAGTCAACGGCAAAGACCATCGTGGATAAGGCAGAGGAAAGCTCCGAGGCTGTTACTACCCAGACCGAAAAAAATCTTAGTAGCATTGAAGATACCCAGGCTTCCCTTAAAGAAATTGCAGAAAGCATTCTCTCTGCTTCACAAAGCTTTGTAAGCCGTCTTGATGAATTGCAGAACTCACTTACCGATGTTAAAAGCAAGGTTGGTAACAACTCATCTGATTCTATGAAAATCAGCGAAGAATTTGCAGAGCTGTATGCAAAGCTTGGATAGAATGAAGGAAATACATCTTAACACCTCTGAGCTTATCGAAAAGGCTGGCACGCTTTCTGCCGGAGACAGAGTCATTCTATCCGGTACAGTATATACCGCCCGCGATGCGGCTCACAAGAAATTTTTCGAGCTTTTAGACGGCGGTGAAGTTCTCCCATTTAAGCTTAAGGACTCTACAATATACTACGCAGGACCCACCCCTACTCCAAATAATATGGCTATAGGCAGCTGCGGACCCACCACATCTTCAAGAATGGATGCATACGCTCCTCGACTTTTGAGCTTGGGGCTTAAATGTATGATTGGAAAGGGTGGTCGAAATTCAGAGGTCTGTGAAGCAATAAAGCAAAACGGCGCTGTATATCTTTGTGCTATAGGCGGTGCAGGTGCTCTTGCGGCAGAGCACATAACAAAATGCGAGATCATTGCCTTTGAAGAGCTGGGCTGCGAATCGGTAAAGAAACTTGAATTTAAGGATTTTCCCCTTATATGTGCTATTGACAGTATGGGCGGAAATCTGTTTGCTAAATAACAAAGGCACAGAAATTTCTGTACCTTTGTTATTTTTTTCTTGTGTTTAATCCAATATTGTAGTATTATAAAAAAAAGGGCTTTTTGCAGATCATGCAAAATGCCCTTTGAGAATTCAGGAGGACTCTATGCCAACAAGCAACACCTACAAACTTGAAACAAAACGTAAAAATCTATTTCTCCGTATCGCAAAAGGACATTTTGCTACAGGACGCTCTCATATCAACTACTATATAGATATATCTGCACAGAAAAGCCGATTATCCGAAGCTAAAGCGGTAGCACAGGAGCTTCTTAGCTATTATAACAGCAGCACCATAGTTGACACCATTCTTTGTCTTGACGGTACAGAGGTTATCGGAACCTGTCTTGCAGAAGAGCTTACCAAAAATCATTTTCACAACATAAACGCTCATAAAACAATTTATGTCGTTACCCCCGAGCACACCGCAAACAGTCAGATGATTTTCCGCGACAATATGGCACCGATGATACAGGGCAAACACGTGCTTATCCTTGCTGCTTCTGTGGTTACAGGCTACACCGCCAAAGCCGCTGTTGAAGCTGTTAACTATTACGGCGGAATGGTGGTTGGTATCGCCTCAATCTTCGCTACGGTTGACAAGTGCAATAATATACCCGTTCATTCGGCATTTGACCCTAAGGATCTGCCCGACTACGCAACCTATGCTTCCCACGACTGTCCCCTCTGCAAAAAAGGCATTAAGCTGGATGCCCTTGTAAATACCTACGGGTTTTCAAAACTATAAATTAAGATACGCATTAAAAAAGAGCCTATCAGGCTCTTTTTTGTTTCTATATAATATTTTGAGGAGTGTGCTCAAACACCAGATTTTCATTGGTTTCAGGGTGGAAAAAGGATATGCCTACGCTATAGAGAGCTATCCCCTTTTCATTTGGAACACCGCCGTATTTACGGTCGCCAACAATAGGCATTTTACGTGATGCGAACTGAACACGTATCTGATGGGTTCTGCCCGTGAAAAGTCTGACCTTTACAAGTGTATTATTGCCAAAATTTTTTACAACTTCATAGCTGAGCTTTGCTTTTTTTACTCCCCTACGCATTTTCTTAACAACATAGCTTTTATTTTTAGAAGAATCTTTAAAAAGCAGGTCTTCAAAAACACCGCTCTGCTCTTTTGGGCAGCCGCTTACGACAGCCATATATTCCTTAACAAACCTTGTATGGTCTGCGGCATCAGCAGAAAGCCTTGCCGCGGCTGATGAGGTAAGTGCAAAAACCATAACTCCAGATACCTCTCTGTCAAGCCTGTGAACGGTATACACGGTTTCGGAATTTAATTCTTCACATAGAGCATCGGTCATATTAGGCTTGCCCGAGACGTCCTTAGCAGAAAGCAAGCCCGACGGCTTTATGCAGACAACAATATGCTCGTCTTTAAATAGGATTTCCATTATTTTATCTTTCTGCCCTCGATGTAGAAGCGTTTATCATCTGCGCGACCCATTGAAAAGGTTTTTCGAGGAAGTGAGCCATCTTGAATAACAGCATCAAAAAGCTCATCCTTTTTCATTCCGTCGAAAATAAAGCCAACGGTATTCTCGGCTTTACAAAGCTGACGAGTAGCCTCTGTACCGTGGATATAATCTATTTCTACCTCGGGATGCTCTTTTAAGAATTCGTCTAAATATCCCTGCAGGGTGCCTACAGGAAGCTTTGTTGTGGGAACGAGAGACAGCTCGGTCTCGCCGTCCATATCTACTACGGTGAATTTATGGTCTCTTTCGCCTGCTTGTGTTCTGTTTTGTTTTTCGAGATAGGAGACTATTTCATTCCTGCTGACACCGAAAAGCACACGATATATCGGTTCGAATTCGATAGCAGGATTGTGAATATTAACCACCTCTACAAGAGCATACTGTGCCTGCTTGTTAGAATTTAGTTTTGAGCATTCTTTAGCGGTGGCGAGAGAGTGATTTCCGTCACCCACAGCGAAAAGCAGACCATCCTTTATAAGTGAGCCAAGCTTTTCGTTTATCTTGTTGTGTTCTTTTGTATCTAGTTTATAACCCTCAATATGTCCGCCATTTTGCATAAGGTCAAAGTCGTACAGCTTTATAAGTTCTGACTTTTTATCGCTCACAGCTCCTATCACACTATCGGTTGGGTCATCAATAAAGAGCAATACATGGGGAAACTCTAAGGGTGCATCCTTACGGATTTTAACTCTTGGGGGAATACGCTCTGCTACGGTCTGCTCGGTTGCACGAATAAGGGCTTTTTTGCCCGACTCATATTCGTATTCAGATAAATCGATAAGACCTAAAATCCCCTTGCGGACAGCACCCCCTGTAATTTCTCTTTCAATGTACACCATACAGCCGGAAACCGCCTCAAAAATACCGTTTGAGAGATACTCATTCATTGTATAATTTATTTTATCTATCCTTTGTTCTGTCTCGCTTAGATAAATCTCGGGCAGAACAAGACGAAGTGCCGAGGGTATATCCCCTACCAGCTCTTCAACCTCCCGCCAGTATTTTTTATCTGAAGTATACTGGTCACAGGCTATGACTGCCCATTTATCGAAACCTGCCTTCGGTAATAATA
>JAZUNC010000201.1:0-4483 GCA_045603945.1 Acutalibacteraceae bacterium
TAAAGAGCTTCGCGAGAACAGACAGAAAACCCGTGAGGAGGCTTTGGATATACTGGAGGAAACCTTGGATCGCACCGACCTCAGCGAGGATCAGCGTTCTGAAACTACGGCACAGATAAATGCCATAGCACAGGCAACCAAACAGGAAGCTGGTATAGAAACGGTTTTAAAAGCAAAGGGCTTTAATAATGTGGTAGCAGTAATCGGCGAAAATGATGTAAATGTTATTATAGATGTCGAGCTTGATGCGGCAAAAACTGCTCAGATACAGGACGCTGTCATATCACAAACAAATTTTGCCGTTGCCGATGTAAAAATTATTGCTGCACAGGAAAAATAAAAAAGGCTTTACCTTTTGAAAAAATGTGGTATAATATATGTAACAAAGTATTATAAATTATTCGGAGGTAATAAAAGTGGCAACTGCAAGCGGACTTTCCATAAATTTGGATGTAATTGAAAGTATGGCAGCTATGGCGGCCTTAGAAATAAACGGTGTTACAGGAATGGCAGCCAAAAGGGTGGACATAAAAAATGCCTTTTCAGGCAAATCGGTTTTCAAGTCTGTCCGTGCCGATGTTAAAAACGGAGCAGTGGTTATAGAGCTTTATATTTGCATCAGCAAAAATTCCAATGCTAAACAGGTTGCAGAGGCAGTTCAGGTCGGTGTTAAAGATAAGGTTCAAAGCATGACTTCCAGTGCCGTAACCAAGGTTAATGTTCACGTTGCTGAGGTTGACCTTACCGAAGAGGTTGAAGAACAATAGTAAACAAAACCGCTTTTGATTTTTCAAAGGCGGTATTTTGTTTTAGGGTGCATATGATGAAAAGAGTATTAATTGACAAGGAAAAGAATTTCTATAAGGCAAATCTTCATACCCATACTACTAATTCCGACGGCAGGCTTACTCCCGACGAGATTAAGAAGGAATATAAAAAACGCGGATATTCGGTGGTAGCATTTACCGACCACGAGCATATCATAGATAACTCTTATCTCAATGATGATGGGTTTATAGCTATTACGGGATGCGAGGTGGCTGTAAAAGAGTTTGCAGAGCAATCTACCGTTAAAAACTATAATATGCGTGTGGCACATTTTAATTTCTATGCTCTAAACCCTCATAA
Source organism: Acutalibacteraceae bacterium (assembly GCA_045603945.1). Lineage (GTDB taxonomy): Bacteria > Bacillota > Clostridia > Oscillospirales > Acutalibacteraceae > SFWF01. Next base: position 1,129 of record JAZUNC010000201.1, read on the forward strand.
TACCATAACACCCTGCTACAACTCTGTTTATGATCACTTTATAAACGACGGTATAAGGGATAAAATAAGGTTTGATAAGGAATACCCCCGAGAGTATTCTCCCGATGGTATAAACGATATGATTATGAGGGCTAACGAAGCGGGATTTATCGTTTCCTACAATCATCCTACCTGGTCGCTTGAAAATGCCTGTGATTATCTTGAATATAATGGATTATTTGCTGTTGAAATATATAATCACGGCTGTTACAAAGGCTTAGGGTTTACCGACGAGCGGGTTCTGGACGATTTTTGGAGAGCAGGAAAGCCAATACTTTGCACCTGTACTGATGATGCTCATAGGGTATTGCCCGACGACTGTAAAAACGATGCATTTGGCGGTTGGGTGCAGATAGCGGCTAATGAACTTACCTATAGGGACATTATGCACGCCTTACAGGTTGGAGATTTTTATTCCTCCTGCGGACCCGAGATAAAGTCACTTATTGTTGAGGATAATAGGGTCAAAATCGAGTTTTCCGACTGTGTAGCTGCAAATCTAATAACCAGTGGTAGACGAACGGATTTTGTTTGTGCAGATAAGGGAGGCACTATTAATAATGCGGAATTTAAAATACGCGAGGCCGACGGTTATTTCCGCATTACCGTAACCGATGCTTCGGGCAAAAAGGCATATACACAGGTTTATGAAATATAAAAATAACCTCATCTGTGATGAGGTTATTTTATTAGGGATTAGGGAAAAAGGGAAATGAGTTTCACACCGTTTCCATATATTACAACTTGACCTCGGTTTTGATTTGTGATACAATTACCTTGCGACTCAGTTAAATATGTTTTACCTATCATAAGTAGGCATTTTTTCATTGTAAAAAATGCATGCTCTATTTATGCATACTTATGTAGGTATAAAACTGAGTCGCGTCAGTTGAGTTATGCGTTTTTTGCGTGTAGCTTCAGCTACACGCTTTTTTATTTTGAGAGGTGTGAAAAATGGATGATAAATTCTGGAAATCGGAAATAATGCAGGCGGCGTTAGATGCGGTGGAAGAAGAGGAGATAGCTAAAATAGGAGACTGCAGCAATATTACCTTCAGCCCCCGATTCGAGCGAAAAATGAACAAGCTTTTTCGCGACCTCGGCATAGAAAAAATTCCTCATCCCAATGTAGACACCCCTGTAGAGCGTCTAAAAGCAAAGGTATTCAAAAAGAATTATAAATAATAATAAAATGGGCTGTATTACTAAGCATATCCAGCATAAATTTAAAAAACTGTTCGTAGGGGCGGTCATTGGCCGCCCGCGATATTGTGTTTTTAAATATTTATGAAGACTATGCAGTTAGTAATACAGCCCTTTTGTTTTTAATCGTTACATTTAAAACAGGTGCTGTCGGCGGCATCCTTAACTCTACCAACCGAGGTGTTGTCGCAGGTTCTGTTTCTAAGCTGACAAACGGGGTTTTCAGCTACTTGGAAGCGGTAGTCGTGACCCGCTCTGTTAATGTGGTTGCAGATAACATTATGGCTCGGTACCATTTCGGGGCAGGGGGCAATTATTTTCTGATATTTAAAGAAATCGGCACTGTCTTTAAGGTTTTCAAGCTTTTCGTACTCTTCTCTACAGCCTGTAAACTGCACGGTGTTTCTTAAGACATCACGAACATAATCTATATTCTCGTGTAGGCAAAGGGGAGCGGGGAAATTGCCATCGGGAATTACCTGTTGCCACTCCTTACCCTCGTATTTCTTTAAAAGCTCTGCCGCCTTATGCAGGTGACCGATTTCCATTTCCAAATATTCTTCCCAAATACATTTTATATACTTGTCGGTTTCGGTCATATAGCAGGACCAATAGAGATAGCACTCGGTGTATTCGTGCCATAACAGCATTTCAAGCCAGGTAGCGGTAGAATCTATAAGCGAGCCGTACTGGGTAACGTGCTCCTCCTCAACGAGAGCTATTTCCTGATAAAGCCGTCTCGCCGCATCGTTTGTAGCAAGGTTTGTTATGTTCATATAATAGTTCATCGTCTGCTGTTCGGCGGCGGTTATTATCATCGTGGCAAGCACCGTCTCCTTGCAGGCTTTTTTAGAATTAATATTTCGCTTTACATTGTCAAGGGGGCAGCGATGATGAGCAATGGTAGGTCTGCCGGGCATTATTTCGGTGTATCTGCCCACAAGTCGTTCGGCTCGAAGTCCCTGCTCCATTTCAAGCTGGTTTGCATAGCGGTAAAGGTGGTCGAAATCCTCTAAAAGGGCAAAATCAAGAGCCTTTTTAACATAGCAGTCGGGCTCTCGTTTGGCAAGCTCTGCGGTAAGGTCAACTGCAAGCTGTTCATATGAAATGGTGTGCTCTAAGGGAGATTCATTGCAGGGCTTCAGCAGAGAAATCTTTAGCTGCTGCTGTTTTTCAACCATTCTTGTAAGGCTTATCTCTCGGCGTAGGTCGGTGTTGGTGATGTGCCGCAGAAACTGATGAGAAAACCAGTTTGCCTCAAACTCGGTGCCGTTCATAAGAATTATTCGTGTTTTGGTATAGGGGTCAACTTCATCCTTGCAGTAGGATTTTGGATACATTTCCTTAAAGTTTTTAAAGCCTTCCATAATTGGTGATGGACGGTGTGTAAAGGGATTCATAAAACTCCTCCTTAAAATGATACGTTTAATTGTATGCAAAAGGAATTTTATTTATCCTTATAAAGCGTAAAAACTAAAAAACTTTACAACCAAAGGGGTTTTGTGTTATCATAATTAAAATATGATTTTAAAAGCTTGAGGAGTAAAAAATGGATTGGTTTATAGAAATTGTTACTAACCCTTATCTTGTCACGGGTATTTCGTCTTGGGCGGTGGCTCAGGTTGCGAAAACAATAATATATTGGATAGTAAATAAAAAGCTCGACCTGTGGCGGCTTGTGGGCGACGGCGGTATGCCCAGCGGACATTCGGCAACGGTGGCATCGGTAGCGACGATATGTGCACTAATGCACGGATTTGGAAGCTTTCAGTTTGCTCTTAGCTTTGTGCTTGCTATAATTGTCTGTCACGATGCGACAGGTGTCCGTCAGGAAACAGGCAAGCAAGCTGTAGTTATTAATCAGATAATGGGGCTTATAGAAAAAATTTCCGACCATAAGCTGTCCGAAGAGGTCAGACTTAAAGAATTTGTGGGACATACCTACACTCAGGTTATAGCAGGGGTTTTGCTTGGAATAATCAATGCTGTTGTAATTTATAGTTTTGTTTTTTAAAATGAGGGGCAGTCTTATATAAGACTGCCCCTGAAATTTTTATTTATTTGAAATATATTCATCTATTGCCTTTGCCGCAGTCTTTCCTGCACCCATTGC
>JAZUNC010000202.1:0-4064 GCA_045603945.1 Acutalibacteraceae bacterium
GGCTACAACTTGTCGGTTAAAGTATTTGACATAGCGCAGGGAGTACAAGGTTATTATATCGAAAATAAACGGTTTAATACAACCCTGCTAACATATAATTTTTATATTCCCTTAAATGCAGAAAGTATGGCGACAGATGCACTTCTTCCATATTTACTTACTTCCTGCAGCGAACAGTTCCGCGATTATATCGACCTTAATATACGTTTGTTAGAGCTTTACGGGGCAGATCTGTCCTGTTCTGCTACCAAATGCGGCGACTGTTTTCATATTAAAATCGGTATAAGTGTAATTAATAACGAGCTTTCCTTTGATGACACAAAGCCTGTATCTGCAGCCGCAGAGCTTATCAGCGGTCTGCTTTTCGCCCCCGCTTTAAACAGAAACAGCTTTTTCTCTGACGATATAGACCGAGAAAAGCGTAAGACTATCGAGCGTATTGAGGGCGAAATCAACAACAAGCGTGCTTTTGCCCGCACACGGTTGCTTGCTGAAATGTTTGGTTCAGACCCATACGGCAAATTCAGCTACGGCACTGTGGAGGAGGTGGAGGGCATCACAGGTCAGCAGCTTTATTCCGCGTGGAATAAAATGCTTGAAACAGCAGCAATCCGCATAAATATTATAGGAAAAACCTTGCCTACAGAGGTGTTCAGCACGGCGAAAAAGCTGTTTTCACAGATAAACCGTCACAACATAACAGACACCTCACGTTTTATTGGGATCAGTGAAACAGACTGTATTAACCATGTTACCGAGCGTTTTGATGTTACTCAGGGCAAGCTCGCTATGGGCTTTACTTCTAAGGTTAAAGGAAGCATCAAGGAGTCGGCAGCACTTACCCTTTGTACCGATATTTTTGGCGGCGGTCCCTATTCAAAGCTTTTCGAAAATGTAAGAGAAAAGCAATCCCTTTGCTATTATTGTTCAGCCTCAGCTCGACGAAATAAAGGATTTATTCTGGTCGAGTCGGGAATAGAAGAACAAAATGCCGAAAAGACGTTAGAAGCGGTTTTAAACGAGCTTGAAGAGATGAAGAAAGGCAACTTTGACGACAGCGTTATAGAGGCTTCCAAGAAGGCTATAACAGACTCTCTTTTAGGGTATTACGATAACGCAACGGCAATAGATATATGGTACAGTCGGGAGATTAATGATTTATGCACACCCGAGGAAGCGGCTGATATAGTCCTTAAGGTCACAAAAGAGGAAATTGTAACGGCTGCTAAGGGATTAAAGCTGCATACGGTCTACCGTTTACTTCCAAAAGGAGGGGAAAATTAGTGAATAAAACAATATATAAAAGCCCCCTTTTAGGAGAATATACCGTTGCTACGCTTGATAACGGACTTTCTGTTTATATAATGGAGAAAGCAGGCTTTTCGTCAAGCTATGCTGTTTTTGGAACGAAATACGGTTCTATAGATACTAAATTCAGCCGTAACGGCGAAGAGGTAATTGAAGTGCCCGAGGGTATTGCCCACTTTTTAGAGCACAAGCTTTTTGAAAGCGAGGAGGGCGACACCTTTTCCCGATTCGCTAAAACGGGTGCTTATTGTAATGCATTTACTTCTTTCGACCGCACCTGCTATCTGTTTTCCTGTACAAAGAACTTTGAAGCTAATCTCGACATATTATTAGACTTTGTTCAGTCACCATATTTCACCCCCGAAACGGTACAAAAAGAGCAGGGGATAATCGGTCAGGAAATCAGAATGTATGAGGACAGCCCTGGTTGGCGGGTAATGTTCAATATGCTCGGTCAGATGTACGAAAATCATCCCGTTAAAATCGATATAGCAGGAACTGTAGAGTCAATAGCGAAAATAGACGATAAATTGCTTTACGAGTGTTACAAAACCTTTTACAACCCCTCAAATATGTATATCTGCATAGCAGGAAATGTTAAGACCGATAAGGTTTTAGAGCAGATACAAAATGGAATGAAAGAGGTCGAATATGTAACGGTAAAAAGGGCAGAGTTCCCCGAAACCGAAAAGGTTGCCTCGCATTATATAGAACAGGAATTAGAGGTTGCAAAGCCGCTTTTTTGCTTAGGCTTTAAGGAAATCTCGGAAGAGGGTCGTCCTACCGTAAAGGATAGAATAGTTGCAGGCATTACCCTTGAAATTCTGTGTGGAGACTGCTCTGAGCTTTACCGCCGACTTATCGATTCAAAGCTAATAGGCGATGAATTTTCGTCAGAATATTTCCAGGGTGAGGGCTATGCCGCTTTTATCGTGGAGGGTGAAACAGACCAACCTGAAGCGGTTGCAGATGAGATAAAAAAAGAAATAAAAAGCCTTGTTTCAAGCGGTATAGATAAACGCTTGCTCGATGCAATTAAAAAGTCTGCATTTGGCGATGCGGTTAAGCGTTTCGACAGCACAGAGGGCATTGTTATGGATATGATAGACTGTGCAATTTCGGGCGGAGAGCTTTTTGATACGGTGGACATACTTAAAACTATAACTGCTGACGATATAATAAACAAGCTTAAAGCCCTAAAAGATGAAGCTTCTGTTTTGTCGGTGATAAGACCTAAAAGAAAGGATGATAAATAATGTATAATGTTACAATTTTCGGCATCGACCTTAATATCGATCCTGTTGCATTTAAGCTTCCAATCGGTGAAAGCGGATGGACTATTTATTGGTACGGAATAATAATTGCATTGGGCTTTGTGCTCGCCATCATTTACGGCTATCTGAGAGCACCTAAAATGGGCATAAATGTTGACCGTATGCTTGATGTTATATTGGTTGCCACACCCTGTGCCATTCTCGGTGCACGAGCCTATTATGTAATATTCGATCCCAACGGTAGTGTCGAAAGTGTTGAAGAGTTTTTTGGCTTCGGCGGTGCGGGCATATCGGGTCTTGCCATATACGGCGGCATTATCGGAGCCGTAGTATCAGGCTTTATAATGGCTAAAATACGCAAGGTAAAAATACTTGATTTGTTAGATTTAGCATCTATTGGCTTTCTTATCGGTCAAGGCGTCGGAAGATGGGGCAATTTCTTCAATCAAGAGGCTTTCGGAGGACCTACGGGAAGCTCGTGGTGGGGAATGACAAGCGAAAATGTTGTAAGTGATTTTCGCTATAAGGACCTTGATCCTACCGCACTTGCACATCCTTGCTTTTTGTACGAGTCGATTTGGTGTATTGCAGGTGCAATACTTCTTCATAAATTAAGTCAAAAACGTCATTTTTCGGGCGAAACCGCCCTTATGTATTGTGTATGGTACGGCTTTGGCAGAGCGATAATCGAAACCATGCGTACAGACAGCCTTATGATAGGACCCTTCAAGGTTTCCTTCCTGCTGTCGCTTCTTATATGTATTGGAGCCTTCACGGTTCTTGCGGTATTATATAAAAAGCGTAAAACCGCAGTTGCCGATACTACATATGAGTCTATGTTTAAGGATGAAATAGCATTAGGAGAAGAGGCAGAGGAAACTGCCGAAATTACTGAAGAAAACACATATGCTCCTGAAGACGAGAAGCTTGACGATAATACGGAGGAATAGATTATGGCAAAACTTATTGACGGAAAGGTGATTTCTGCCGCAGTAAAGGACGAGGTTGCAAAGGAAACAGCCGAGCTTAAGGCTAAGGGTGTAACCCCTGGTCTTGCTGTTATTATTGTGGGGGAGGACCCCGCATCTAAGGTGTATGTAGCAAATAAGGAAAAGGCTTGCCAGCAGCTCGGTATGGCATCTTGGAAATATGCATTGCCTGAAAGCACCACCGAGGAGGAACTGCTTGAACTTATAAACAAGCTAAATGCCGACAGTAAGGTAAACGGTATTTTGTGTCAACTGCCTCTTCCTAAGCATCTGAATGAAGAGCTTGTTATTAATACCATAATCCCCGAAAAGGATGTAGATGCCTTTCATCCTCAGAATGTGGGGAAAATAATGACAGGTAATTATGATTTCCTACCCTGTACCCCTGCAGGAATAATGGAAATGCTTAAATACGAAAATATCGATATAACGGGTAAAGAGTGCGTGGTCATTGGACGCAGTAATATTGTAGGCAAGCCTATGGCAATGCTTC
>JAZUNC010000203.1:0-5664 GCA_045603945.1 Acutalibacteraceae bacterium
CGGAGACGGTGCAGTTTTCCGTGATTTTATAATGGAGAAAATATATGAAGAAGTTTAATTTCTGGTCCTTCCTTTTACTTTTGCCATTTGTACTTGGAATGGTAATTACATATTCTGGAGATGCTTTTTATAATATCGAGAAAGCGGTGTTTAATGCTGTGCGGGTACTTGCCCCTGCCTTCGATATACCATCAAGGCTTATAACCGAGCTGGGAAGTGCTGTGGGTGTTATTTCAATAACCCTTATAATATTTATCGTAACTGCTGTAACCAAAAAACATTTTTTCACCTTTGGTATGCCCATTGCCGTTACAGCCATAGTTTCAAGGGTTATAAATATAACGGTTAAAAACATTATTGACCGTCCCCGTCCCGATTTCAAGGTGCTCGAGGCAAGCGAAGCCAGCTTTCCAAGCGGTCACGCTCAGAACAATATGGCGCTTTATATATCGGTTTTATTGGTAGCACTTTTAATTGCTACCGCACCTAAATGGAGAGCGGTTTTAAAAATATCCCTCATCGCATTACCGATTATTATAGGTTTAACCCGTATATATTTCGGAGTACACTTTGTGTCGGATGTGTTTGCAGGTTGGGGACTGGGTGCCTTTGTTGCGATAATTACCAATTACTTCTATTTTAAAATTTATTATAGTATAAAGGAAAAGAAAGATGCAAAAGCTTGATTTTGCCCTGCAGTTTGAAAGGGTAGAAGAGAATATAAACGGCTATCCCGTAGTCATAGTTGCAGCAGGCAGTTCCTCCCGTATGCAGGGTACTGACAAACAGTTTGCACAGCTTTGCGGAATACCTGTTTTAGCCCGAACACTTCGTGCTTTTGAGAATTGTGCTCTCATAAGGGAAATAACCGTAGTTACCAGAGAAGAAAAAATTGCGGACATAAAAAAGCTGGGCGAACGCTATGCTGTCAGCAAGCTGAAAAATATTGTTGTCGGTGGCTCTTGCCGTGAGGAGTCGGTAAAAAACGGAATTACTCTTTATAAGGGCATTTATAAAAAAATACTCATCCATGACGGAGCCCGTCCCCTTGTTACAGATAGGGTGATTTGCGATGTAGTAAAGGCTCTTGAAACCTGCGATAGTGTTACCTGCGGAGTTAAGGTGAAGGATACGATTAAAAAGGTGGACGAGCAGGGCTTTGTTTCAACCACATTTGACCGATCTAAGCTTGTGTCTGTTCAAACGCCTCAAGGTGTAAATGTAGATAGATTTTTAGAGGTTGCAGAAAAAGAAGACCTCAGCCTTTTTACCGACGATACCTCGGTTATGGAGTTTTTAGGAATATCCACCAAAATTACCGAGGGGGATTATGCAAACATTAAGATAACCACCCCAGAGGATATTGCCGTATGTGAGGGGATTTTAAGAAAGGATTGGTAGCTGTGCGAATAGGACACGGATATGATGTTCACCGCTTTGCAGATCACAGAAAAATGTTCATCGGCGGAGTTGAGATTCCCTACGAAAAAGGGCTGCTGGGTCATTCTGATGCGGATGTGCTTCTGCACGCAATATGTGACGCTTTGCTGGGTGCCGCCGCTCTTGGGGACATTGGCAAGCATTTTCCCGACAGTGATGCTGCGTTTAAAAATATCGACAGCAAGCTGTTGCTTAAAAGGACGGTCGACCTTATCGCCGAAAAAGGCTATAAGGTCGGAAATATAGACTGTACCGTTGTAGCTCAAAAGCCAAAGCTTGCCCCATATATAGCCGACATGAAAAACTGTATCGCAGGTCTTTGCAATGTGAATACAGACTGTGTAAATGTAAAAGCTACTACTGAAGAAAAGCTGGGCTTTACAGGCAGGGAAGAGGGCATAGCCGCTCACGCTGTCTGTATAATCCAAAAGGTGTAATAATGGCACTTATAAGAATAGATAAATACCTTTCGGTTGCCTGCGGTATATCAAGAACCGATGCCAAAGCACTAATTAAAAGCGGCAACATAACCGCAAACGGCATCAAAATTACTAAGTCAGACACCAAGGTAGAGGAAACTGATGCGGTAAAAAACGGCAGTCAGATACTCACTTACAAAAAATACATTTATATAATAATGAACAAGCCAGAGGGAATCCTGTCTGCATCAACGGATAAGCGTGTAAAAACTGTAGTAGATATTTTGCCTGATGAGCTGAAAAGAGAAAGGCTTTTCCCTGTGGGAAGACTTGATAAAAACACCACGGGTCTGCTCATTATTACCGATGATGGAGATTTCGGTCATAGGGTAACCTCGCCGAAAAGCCATACCGAAAAATGCTATTTTGCAGAGCTGGACGGAACGGTTAAACAGGAGTTTATAGATGTTTTTAAAAACGGAATAACCCTTGCAGACGGAGAGGTTTGTATGCCTGCAAAACTTGAGATAGCCGACAGCCAAAGTGCCTATGTTACTGTCAAAGAGGGAAAGTATCATCAGATAAAAAGAATGTTCGGTGTAGTGGGGCTTGGAGTTAACCGTCTTCACCGTGTAAGTATAGGAGCACTGACGCTTCCCTCAGACCTCAAAAGTGGGCATTGTCGGGAGCTTACGGACCGTGAAAAAGACGAAATATTCGCCTAAATATCATAAACACACAAAATGTTGTGCAAATTAGACAACCTGGTGTGTTTATATTTGTAAATTAAAAATATAGTATTTTTTGAAATGATTTGATATAATATTATTGCGGTGACAGGGGCGCTTCACCCTGTTTACAATTTATAGGAGGCTAAATATATGGCAAGTTTATCACTGCGCAACGTTTATAAAAAATACCCCGGCGGGGTTGTTGCAGTAACTGATTTCAATCTTGAAATCAAAGACAAAGAGTTTATTATTCTTGTAGGTCCTTCCGGATGCGGTAAGTCAACCACACTTCGAATGGTTGCAGGACTTGAAGAAATTTCCGAAGGCGAAATCCTTATCGGCGACCGCGTTGTTAATGACGTAGCTCCTAAGGATCGCGATATAGCAATGGTTTTCCAGAACTATGCACTCTATCCTCACATGACAGTTTTCGACAATATGGCTTTCGGTCTTAAGCTTCGCAAAACCCCTAAGGATGAAATTAAGCGTCGCGTAGAAGAAGCTGCTCGTATTCTCGATATATCTCATCTTCTCGAAAGAAAGCCCAAGGCTCTTTCCGGCGGTCAGCGTCAGCGTGTTGCACTTGGTCGTGCAATCGTTCGTGAACCTAAGGTATTCCTCCTTGACGAGCCTCTTTCCAACCTCGATGCTAAGCTTCGTGCACAGATGCGTACCGAGATTTCTAAGCTTCACTTAAAGCTTGGTACAACCTTCATCTACGTTACCCACGACCAGACCGAGGCTATGACAATGGGTACCAGAATCGTTGTTATGAAAGACGGTTTCGTTCAGCAGGTAGATACTCCTCAAAACCTCTACCTCTATCCTGGCAACCTCTTCGTTGCAGGCTTCATCGGTTCTCCTCAGATGAACTTTATCGATGCTAAGCTTCTTAAGGAAGGCAGTGACTTCTTCGTAGAGTTCGGTACGGAAGATACTAAGACCCGCGCAGGTGTTAAATATAAGATTAAGCTTCCCGCTTCCAAGAATAAAGACGGTGCTCTTGATGAGTACGTTGGCAAGGAAGTTATTATGGGTATCCGTCCCGAGGACGTACACAACGAGGAAGACCTTGTCGCTCAGTTCCCTGACGGCGTAGTTGAGGCAAACGTTGAAGTTACAGAGCTTATGGGTGCAGAAACCTATCTGTATATGAACTGCGAAGAGCAGACCATCAACGCTCGTGTTAGCCCCACTAATACTGCAAAGCCCGGCGATAGAATTTCCATCGCAATCGAGCCCGGCAAGATTCATCTTTTCGATAAAGACACCGAAAAGACTATCTGCAACTAATATTAAAATCATAAAACCTCTGACCATTTGGTCAGAGGTTTTTGCTGTTTATATCATAAGGTAAAACTCTCCATAATTTTCTTGTTAACCTTTTGTAACTTTTTCTCTTAAAACCCTTGCAAAATTAAGTGGTTTATTGTAAAATATATCTGTGTAAATTTGTTTTGCAATCAATACGCCTAAAAGAAGGGAAGTATAATATATGGCAAATCGTTTATTCCAGAGTGTAATTCACCAAATGAAAGATGCAATCGACAGAACAATCGGTGTTATCGACGATAACGGAACGGTTATCGCTTGCAGCGAACTTGGTAAAATCGGCGAAACAGTAAATATCGATTTTTTGAACAGTTCGGCTTCTGAAGCCTTCGCTTTTGCAGGCTCTACCTATAAAGCTATCGGTTCTGCTCAGTTGGGTGAGTATTATACATTCGTTAACGGTGTCGATCCTATGGCTGAAAAGTATTGCACAGTTTTAGCAATTTCTTTTTCAAATATTAAATATTACTACGACGAAAAGTACGACCGCAGTAATTTTATTAAAAATGTTATTCTCGACAACATACTCCCTGGAGATATTTACTTAAAATCCCGCGAATTGCATTTCAATACAGATGTTTCACGCACGGTTCTTCTTATTCGTGCCGTCGACCATTCTGACATCGTTATTTATGATGTTATTCAAAATCTTTTCCCCGATAAGGCTAAGGATTTTGTTATCAGCATTAATGAAACTGATATTGCCCTTGTTAAAGAAACTGCCCGCGATATAGAGCCTAAGGATATTGAAAAGCTGGCACTTTCTATTGCAGATACCCTTTCGGGTGAGTTCTACACCGCCGTATCTATCGGAATCGGCTCTTCTGTAGAGGGTATTAAGGACCTTGCAAAGTCCTTTAAGGAAGCACAGGCTTCCCTTGAGGTTGGTAAGGTGTTCGATACCGATAAGACTATAATCAGCTATGGCAATCTTGGTATTGCCCGTCTTATCTATCAGCTTCCCACAACACTTTGTGAAACCTTCCTTCGCGAGATTTTCAAACGCGGCTCTATCCAAAGCCTTGATCAGGAAACCTTGTTTACCATTCAGAAGTTCTTTGAAAACAACCTCAATGTGTCGGAAACCTCTCGTAAGCTTTTCGTTCACAGAAATACTCTTGTGTACAGACTTGAAAAAATCAAGAGAATCACAGGTCTTGACCTTCGCGAGTTCGACCATGCAATAGTTTTCAAAATTGCCCTTATGGTAAATAAATATCTGCAGGCAAATCCCGTTAAATATTAATATATTTTCAAACTAAAATGAAAGGATGACTAACCATTAACGCTACGGACATACAGTCGCATCAGCGACCGATTATCGAGTTTAAGGGTGTTTCAAAAACCTATAAAACCGGTACCCATGCTCTTAATGATGTAAATATACGAATAAACCCAGGCGAATTTGTATTTGTAGTAGGTGCTTCAGGTGCGGGAAAAAGTACTTTTATGAAGCTCATCGTCAGAGAAGAAAAAGCAAATACAGGCAGTCTTATTGTTAACGGATATGACCTTATGCGTATAAAAAAACGCGACATTCCCCATCTTCGCAGAACTATGGGAATCGTATTTCAGGACTTCCGTCTTATACCAACCATGTCGGTGTTTGAAAACGTTGCGTTTGCAATGCATGTTATCGGTGCCGACCGCCGCAAGATACGTAAGGATGTTTCGGCAGTGCTAAGTATGGTAGGACTCGGAAACAAGGCACGCTCTATGCCTAATCAGCTTTCGGGCGGCGA
>JAZUNC010000204.1:0-3349 GCA_045603945.1 Acutalibacteraceae bacterium
TACTCGTGGGAGATAGGCTTATATAGAAATTACGGTTGCCATTTTGTATTCATCCATATCAAAGATCTTTGCAGTTGCAAGTGCCTTATAGATGTCCTGATTACTGATTTTATTATTGTGTACTGTAACAACGCGGTTACCAATGCCGTTTTTCAAAAGCTCTACTGCGTGATAACCGAGCTGACTTGCCATAACACGGTCGCGTACGGTGGGATTTCCTCCACGCTGAACATGTCCGAGAATGGTGGCACGGGATTCGATTCCTGTCGCTTGTTCAATTCTGTCGGCAATCTTTTCTACTCCGCCAACACCCTCTGCTACTACGACAACAAAGTGTTTTTTACCTGTTTTACGAATGTCGCGGATTTTTTGAATAACATCCTTGTCAAGATCGAACTCCACCTCAGGTACAAGGATAGAAACCGCACCGCAGGCAATTCCTGTCTGAAGTGCCAAATATCCTGCGTGTCGACCCATAACCTCAACTACCGAGCAACGCTCGTGTGACTGGGATGTGTCGCGAAGCTTATCCATCATTTCCATAGCGGTATTCATAGCTGTATCGTAGCCGATTGTATACTCGGTAGAAGAAATGTCGTTATCGATTGTGCCGGGAATACCTACGCAAGGGATACCCTTTAAGGACAAATCGCGAGCACCGCGGAAAGAACCGTCTCCGCCGATTACAACTATACCCTCTATTCCATGCTTTTTACAGTTGGCAACAGCTTTGTTTATGCCCTCTTCGGTTTTGAATTCGGGGCAACGGGCGGTATAAAGCATTGTTCCGCCACGATGAATTATATCTGAAACGGAACGGGCATCCATATCAATAATATCGCCCTCAATAAGTCCCGCATAGCCTCTGCGAATTCCTTTAACATTCATATCCATAGCAATTCCCGCACGGACAACCGCGCGTATAGCTGCATTCATACCCGGCGCGTCTCCGCCGCTGGTAAGTACTGCAATAGTCTTCATATAAATATCACTCCATGTGAAAAAAATCTATTTCTGCTTATTATAATACAAAACTCAAATTTATTCAACAAGTTTTACATTTTCTTTGCCTAAAATTTCAGATAACGACCCAATCAGTTTGTTTTCCGGGGTTATCCAGAGATTTTCGGGTGCCAAAAACCTCTTGCCTGAGGAATCTACAACATATACGGGAATTTTTCCGGCATATTTTGAGAGTTCAGCCTTAACATGCTCCATTTCGGGGGATGTCACTCCCGACACCCTGACATAAAGACCTGCCTTTATCTGCTTTTTAGGAGGATTTTTAGGGGCTGATTTTGGAACCACCTCATAACGGTCTGCCATAAGCTCAAAGGGACGGTCCTCCCTTTCCTGAACTCTGCCCGTTATCATTAATATATTCCCGTCAACAAGAAGATGCTTGTTCTCCGAAACAGTACGGTTGAAAGCCGTAATACCTATGCTGCCACTTGTATCCTCCGCAATAATATTAGCCATTACACCGTCATTTCGAATACTGCGTACACGCACCGAGGTAAGCATAACCACCATACTGATTTTTTTACCGTCGGGAACATTTCCTGCAAGCACGCTACGTACTGTTGGTGCTTTGATAGCGGCTGCATAGCCCTCGTACTCCTCCATAGGATGTCCCGAAAGGTACAGACCTGTTGCCTCCTTCTCCTGAGCAAGCAACAATTCCAGCGGCATTTCCTCCGTAGGCTCTAAATAATAGCCCGAGGTTTCGTTTTCCTCTCCGAACAGGTCCATCTGTCCCGAGCTGTAGAAACGCTGATGGTCGCTTACTGCCGCGAGAACTCCGTCTGCCCCGCGTAGCATAGTTTTTCGGTTTAACTCTAATCCGTCAAGTGCACCGCTTTTAATCAGACCCTCTAAAGCCCGTCGGTTAAAATCTCTTCCCGAAACACGGCTGCAAAAATCGTAAAGAGAGGTAAAGTCGCCGTTTTCCCGCTCTTTAATAAGGGTTAAAACAAAGCCCTCACCGATATTCTTAATAGCCGTAAGACCGAAGCGAATACCGTCTTTTGTGGGTGTGAAATTCTCACGACTCTCGTTAACGTGAGGGGGCAAGACCTTTATACCCATACGCTTACATTCGCCTGTATAAAAGGCAATTTTATCGGTATCATCCTGCATACTTGTCATAAGTGCAGCCATATACTCCTTGGGGTAATGACATTTAAGGTATGCAGTTTGGTAAGAAACAAAGGAATATGCCGCGGCATGGGATTTATTAAAGGCATAAGAGCTGAATGCCGACATTTCATCGAATATCTTTTGCGCTACCGCTTCGCTGATGCCGTTATTTACACAGCCTTTAATTATAATATTTCCCTGCTCATCCCTTTGTCCGTAAACAAAGGCCTCTCGCTCGCTTTTCATAACATCGTGCTTCTTTTTTGACATGGCACGGCGAACTATATCCGCTCTGCCCAGCGAATAGCCTGCAAGGGTGCGGAATATCTGCATTACCTGCTCCTGATAAACAATACAGCCATAGGTAACATCGAGAATATCCTTAAGCAAAGGTGTATCATAGGAAATATCCTTAGGATTGTGACGGTTATGGATATACTTTGGAATAGAATCCATAGGACCCGGGCGGTAAAGAGAAAGGATAGCCGTAAGGTCCTCTATCTTTTCGGGACAGAATTGACGCAAGACATTTTTCATTCCGTCCGATTCAAACTGAAAAACACCGTCGGTATGACCCTGCGACATCATTTTATAGGTTGCCTTATCCTCAAGGGATATTTTATCTATTGAAAAATCGGGGTCAAAATCGCGAATATAATTTTCGGTATCGCTGATTATGGTCAGGTTGCGAAGACCGAGAAAATCCATTTTAAGAAGACCAAGCTCATCAAGAGCGGTCATAGTGTACTGGGTAACTACAGTATCATCATTTACGGCGAGGGGTACATATTCGCTAACCGCACGGTCGGAAATAACGACACCTGCCGCATGTGTTGAGGCATTTCGGGGCATACCCTCTACCCTTTTTGCCATATCTATAAGCTCAGAAACCTGACTGTCGGTATCGCAAAGAAGCTTTAAATCGGGCGAGTCAACAAGTGCCTGCTCTATAGTAACACCGATACCTCTGGGAATCAGCTTTGCCACCTTATCGCAAAGGGCATAGGGCAAATCCATTACTCTGCCCACATCACGCACAGCGGCACGTGCCTTCATTGTACCAAAGGTAACTATCTGACTTACCCTGTCACTTCCGTATTTTGCTATAACATAATCTATAACCTTTTGGCGGTTAACATAGCAAAAATCTATATCGAAATCGGGCATAGATACACGCTCGGGGTTTAAAAAACGCTCGAAAAAGAGATTG
>JAZUNC010000205.1:0-8623 GCA_045603945.1 Acutalibacteraceae bacterium
GAAAGACCCTTGTTTGCTGCAAACATAGCAGCCTCCCAAACCTGACCCTCTTCACATTCGCCGTCACCTAAAATAGTGTACACACGATAGGTTTCTCCGTAATGCTTAGCAGAGAGTGCCATTCCAACAGCACAGGAAACACCCTGTCCGAGAGAGCCCGAAGACATATCTACACCTGGGATATTCTTCATATCGGGATGGCCCTGAAGACGGGAACCTGTATGGCGAAGAGTAAGAAGCTCTTCTACAGGGAAAAAGCCTCTGTGTGCAAGCGCAGAATAAAGTGCGGGGGCAGCGTGTCCCTTAGAAAGCACCAATCTGTCACGGTCTGCCTTTTTAGGGTCGGCAGGGTCGATATTCATTTTATCAAAATAGAGATATGCAAGCACATCTGCTATTGACAGCGAACCACCCGGATGTCCTGCTTTTGCAGAGTGAACACCGTCGATTATTCCCCTTCTGATTTTACATGCCGCTATGCTTAATTCTTTTCTTTTTGTAGCGTCCATTTTTTACCTCCAGCTGAAGTTAAATATTATATAGAGTCGGCTACGATGTCACTTAAGCGTAACACGCCGACAAATTTACTTTTTTTAGTGAGCCGCACCGCAATTTTCACAGTTTGAGGTGCCTTTTTTATTTACCGTTTTGCATTTTGGACAGGTCCAATCCACAATAGCGTTTCTTCCCTTATTTGCAATAGGTACAGCACTTTCTTCTATTGGATTATTTTTAATATCTTTTCTGATAAGCTCGTTTTCGAGATAGTTAACCTGTGTTTCCAATCGGTCAACACTATTAAGCAGAATTGCCACGGCAACAAGGGGGCAAATAATAGCAAGTCCCACGACCGCACTAAAAATTGCAGCTATAACACCTTGTGAAAGAGTTTCTATAAATCCAAACAAAACCGCAATAAAGCCTATGCCCGAAAGAATCAAAGTAACTATCATCAATGCTTTTTTCATTATTTGCTCCTTTCGAGCTTTAACAGAAAGCTCTTAAAATAATCGGGAAGCTCAGATTCAAACTCCATATACTTTCCGTTTGGATGAACAAATCCTATTTTTTTTGCGTGTAGACATTGACCGCCAAGCTCTTTTATAACCTTTTTAGGACCGTAAACATCGTCCCCTGCAACAGGATGACCGAGATAGGACAAATGCACCCTTATCTGATGGGTACGACCTGTTTCAAGGCGGCATCTGAGATGTGTAAAGCCATTATACCTTGATATTACCTCATAGTGGGTTACAGCGGGCTTAGAATTCGTATATGTAACCGCCATTTGCTTACGTTTTACAGGGTGACGACCTATGGGTTGGTTTATTGTGCCGCTATCTGCTTTAACATTACCGTAAACAACCGTTTCATACTCACGTGTGAACGAATGCTCTTTTATCTGAGCCGCTAAATGCCGATGAGAATTATCGTTTTTTGCCACCATTAAAAGCCCTGATGTGTTTTTATCGATTCGGTGAATAATACCCGGTCGCATTACACCGCCAATTCCCGAAAGACTGTTTCCACAATGGGACAGCAGAGCATTTACAAGTGTTCCTTCAAAATTTCCTGCGGCAGGATGGACCACCATACCCTTAGGTTTATTAACCACCAAAAGGTCACTGTCCTCATATAGGACATCCAGCGGTATATCCTCTGCCTTTGCCTCTAAGGGAACGGCATCGGGCAGAGAAATAATAACCCTATCCCCTGCCTTTACCGACATTTTTTTATTAACCGTATTGCCGCCGACAGTAACATTACCCGCTTCGATAAGCTTAACCGCACGGGAACGGGAAATATCGGTATTTTCGGCTATAAAAGCATCTATTCGGTCGGCAGTGCTTTCACAAAAAATCTCAATTATTTCCATTATTCCCTGGCATCCTCCGGGATGCTTTCGCGAGCGTTTTTTTCTCTGAAATCCTTTATCATATCAATAACAAAGTAGAGAATAAGCAGTCCTGCACCGATAACAACGGCACAGTCAGCAACATTAAATATGGGGAAATTTATAAATGTGGCATGAAGAAAATCAATTACCTCACCGCCGCGGAATATCCTGTCTATCATATTGCCGAGTCCGCCAGATATAATGAGTATACTTGCCCAGAAGAAAAGCTTGCTTTTTTTGCCGTTTTTTATAAGCAGAACAAGTATAATTATCATCATTACTGCAGTAAGTGCTAAAAGCAACCAACGGTTTCCGCCAAGCATTCCCCAGGCACCGCCGTCGTTATGGATATATGTGAAATCGAGTAAGCCGTCGATAAACCCGATGGTTTGACCCAACTCCATATTTGCAGTAACTATATACTTTGTAAGCTGATCTGTCGCCAGAAACAAAGCCGCAACTATTGCCGCCAAAACAAAAGACAAGCTATTTCCTCCTGTACATTTTTTTATTATTCTGCAAAGTCGATAGTTTTAACTACTGTAGCACAGCGTGCACAAACGGTAGGATGGTCACTGTCGGCACCTACAGTATTGCCGAAAGACCAGCAACGTGCACACTTTTCGCCCTCTGCGTGAGCTGCAGTAACACTCATATTCTCTACCTCGCCTACAAAGCTTCCGCCCTTACCCTCTTTAAGCTCGAAATCGGAAACCATAAACACGGTGGGAAGAAGGTTTTCTACAGACTTAGCGAAAGTATAAAGCTCGCCTTCAGCATAAAGAGTAACCTTTGCATCGAGAGATGCACCGATAATTTTATCGGCACGGGCAAGCTCAAGTGCCTTTTTCACGTCGTCACGCATTTCGTGAATCTTGTCCCAACGAGTCATAAAGGCTTCATCATACTCGCCCTTTGCCTCGGGGATAGCGTTATATACAACGTGACGTGCATCACAATCAGCAGTATGAGGCATAAACTGCCATATTTCATCGGCAGTAAAGGCAAGGATGGGAGCAACAAGACGGGCAACTGTATCAAGTATCTTATACATTGCGGTCTGTGCGGCACGACGAGTTTCACTTTCTTTGGCTTCTACATAAAGTCTGTCCTTTAAAACATCAAGATAGAAGTTAGACATATCTATAACGCAGAAATTATGAATAGCGTGGAATATAATATGATACTCGAAGTTTTCGTAAGCCTCGCGGCAGGTTTTAACAACCTGATCAAGACGCATAAGTGCCCAATGATCAATCTCCTCAAGACGGTCGTTTGTAACCATATCCTTATTCGGGTCAAAATCAGAAATGTTTCCAAGAATGAAACGGGCGGTATTTCTGATTTTACGGTATATTTCGGAAAGCTGTTTTAAAATATCCTGTGATACACGGATATCTGCGTGATAATCTGATGAAGCAACCCAAAGACGGAGAATGTCTGCACCGTACTGCTTAACAATATCGTCGGGGATTATGGTGTTTCCAAGAGATTTAGACATCTTTTTGCCCTCTCCGTCAACAACCCAACCGTGTGTAACGACAGTCTTATAGGGGGCAATTCCGTCGGTAGCAACCGAGGTGAGCAGTGAAGATTGGAACCAACCGCGATACTGGTCTGCACCCTCTAAATAGAGGTCTGCGGGCTTGCTTAAATAATCGCGATTATCAAGGACAGCGGCATGTGAAACACCCGAATCGAACCAAACGTCCATAATGTCGGTTTCTTTCTTGAACTTTTCACAACCGCAAGAACATTTTGCACCCTCGGGCATTAAATCCTTTGCCTCAAGAGCATACCAAGCATCGGCACCGTCCTTACGGAAGATGTCAGCAACCTTGGCTATAGATTCGTTATTGATGTATTCCTTACCGCAGTCTTCGCAGTAGAACATCGGGATGGGAACACCCCAAGTACGCTGACGGGAGATACACCAGTCACTTCTGTCCTTGACCATTCCTGTAATTCGTCCCTCGCCCCACTCGGGAATCCACTTAACCTTAGAGATTTCCTCTACCGCCTTATCTGCAAAGTCGGAAATAGAGCAGAACCACTGCTCGGTAGCACGGAAGAGAATGGGGTTTTTACATCTCCAACAATGGGGATACTGGTGGATTATTTTCTTAAGTGCGAAAAGATAGTTATTTTCATCAAGCCAAACAGCTATCTTCTTATTAGCCTGATCGGTAGAAAGTCCTGCAAACATTCCTGCCTCCTCAGTGAGGACACCCTTATTGTCAACAGGAACTACCATTCCGATTTCCTTATACTTACGGCAAACCTCAAAGTCGTCTACACCGTGACCAGGTGCGGTATGAACACAGCCTGTACCGCTCTCTAAGGTTACGTGGTCGCCGACAATAATAAGAGAATCGCGGTCGATAAAGGGATGGCGTGCAACCATATATTCAAGCTCGCTTCCCTTTACCTTGCCTACCACCTCATAATCGGTCTTTTCAGCGGCGGTCATAGCAGCCTCGCAAAGTTCGCTTGCCATAATATAGTACTCATCTGCAAAACGGATTACCGAATACTCATACTCGGGTCCAACACAGATAGCAAGGTTTGCAGGCAAAGTCCAGGTGGTGGTAGTCCAGATTACAAAATAGGTTTTTGCAGGGTCTACTCCCATGCCAGAAAGTATACCCTTATCTTCCTTAACAGGGAATTTTACATATATGGAATAGCAAGGATCCTCTGCATATTCAATTTCTGCCTCTGCAAGAGCGGTCTGACAGTCAGAGCACCAATAAACAGGCTTTAAGCCCTTATAGATATAGCCCTTATCTGCCATTTTGCCGAAGACCTCTATCTGCTTGGCAACATATTCATTTTTAAGGGTAAGATAAGGATTATCCCACTCTCCAAGCACACCAAGACGCTCGAACTGCTTACGCTGATCTTCTGCAAAGCCTACAGCGAACTCCTTACACATTTTGCGAAGCTCTAATGCAGAAACACGCTCGCTGGATTTCATTCCTGCAGCCTTTCTTGCCTTAAGCTCGGTAGGAAGACCGTGGGTATCGTAACCGGGGACATAGGGTGCCTTAAAGCCTGTCATATTCTTATAGCGTACAACAAAGTCTTTAAGGGATTTATTAAGGGCGGTTCCCATATGGATGATTCCGTTTGCATAGGGAGGGCCATCGTGAAGAATATATTCGGGCTTGCCCTCGTTAAGCTTTAAAAGCTCCTCGTAAACGCCTTCCTCCTGCCACTGCTTTAAAGCCTCGGGCTCACGGGTAGGAAGTCCTGCACGCATCGGGAAATCGGTCACCGGTAGGTTTAATGTTTTGTTATAGTCCTGCTGTTCCATTGTGTATATCTCCTAAGAATTATTTATGTTTTGCAAAAAAGCCTTTTGAAAAGTTAGGTGTATCGTCTTCACCGTCGTTTTCGTCCTCTTCTACAGCCTGAATAACAAAGCCTGTAGAGGGAACGGCGGTTGCGGGCTCTTCATCAGCTATATCGTCAAGGACAATTTCGGTTTCCTGTGCGGGAGCCTCCTCTTCGGGCTCTTGTGCCACCTCGGGCTCTAAAACCTCCTCTTGTGCTTTTTCCTCTATCTGAACTGCGGTTTCCTCGGTTTCAATATTGGTCTTTTCAATAAACTTCAAGAGGTCGGGCTCGTTATTAATTATCTCTTCAATAGTAGAAGCGGCAAGCTCAGGATTAAGCACTACCTCTTCGGGAAGCTTAGAAAGGGATTCGATATGTTCTTTGTATGTTTCTTTAATGTTACGCTTAAACTCTGCAACCTCGGACTTAAGCTTATCGAAAAGTAACTGCTCGCGGGTCACCGAATCCTTAGCTGCAAGTATCATACCCTCAGACTTTCTGGCAGCCTCCTCAAGCATAATATCTACCTGTGCCTGAGCATTGTTCTTCTGCTCGGTAAGGACGGCATCAATCTCTTCAAGAGCCTTTTTGGTGCGAAGCTTAATATTTTCAGCCTCGGCATTAGCGGTTTCCACAGTTTCTTCAGCCTGCTTTTTAGCATCAGAAACAATAGAATCAGCCAGCTTCTGAGCACTGATGAGCACGGTATTAATGCTACTCATAGAAACATCCTTATCTGCAAGCTCTTTTTCAAGCTCTGCAATACGGGTCTGCTGAGAAGCAAGTGCCGATTCGAACTGCTGATAGTCTGCAAGAATTTTATCCAGCAGTGCATCAACCTCGTCCTTTTTATAACCACTCATAGAAGTGGCAAATACAGCTTCTCTGATGTCGTTTGCTTTTAACATAGTTTAATCCCCCATTATATAACTGTAATTAAATGTATTTTTTTGCACTTATTATCAAACGGTCTTTTTTTGTACGCCCGTCAATAGCTTCAATTATAAATTTTCCTTTGCCTTTAAGGGTTATTTTATCTCCGCTTCGAACGGTTTTGACGGTTTTGTCTGCACAGACAGAATTCACCGACACAAGCTTACTCTCTATAAGCTCTGTTGCGGTTTTTCTTGAGCATCTCGCTAAGGAGGCCACAACACAATCAAGTCTTGCCGAAGCCACAGTATCTGTAATGCTCTCAAAACCCGACATTCCAGGTAATGGATATGTGAATCCGTCTTCGACGGCAACACCTACTCCGCCGATTTTAACTATCTGTTCCTTGACATAACCGACTATATCGGTGGTGAAAAAAGCAACTGCTCTTCCCTTTTCTATAAGAATATCTCCTACAGACTCGCGGGTGATGCCAAGCGACATAAAGGTGCCTAAAAAATGACGGTGAGAAAGAGGGTCGCTTTCTCGAAATTTAAAGGTAAGTGCGGCTATTGGGAAATAATCTGAAAAGTCGTCACACCAATCGGGGAAAACGCCGAAAAACACCCTTTCGGCATCTTCATATCCACCAAAGAAATGATGCTTACAACCAAGACCTTCTGCCGCAAGCTTAGCCTCGGGTGTTTCTTCCTGCCTGAGAAAGCCCACAAATTTAGGAAATGATGAATTGTTGCACAAACGCACCGCATCTCTTATTCGGGAAGAGAGTAAACCTACATCCATTAGAGATAGTAGTTCTGCTCGTCAAAATCGTCAAGCATAAGCTCCCCTGCAATATCGGTATGCTCGGGAACGATTATAAAGGTATTGTTTGCAACCTTTTTAAGCTTGCAGGCAAGTGCATATGCCGCACCGCTCATAAAATCAACTATACGGCGAGAAATATCCTTGTTAGCAGTTTCAAGATTTAAAACCACTGTTTTACCCTGTACAAGATGATCTGCTATATTAGCAACCTCATCAAAAACCTCTGGACGGACAATAACTACCTTCATTGCACCGCCTGATGTAGGAGCAGAATTTCTTCTGTCGAAGGTTCTTCTGGGAGCAGGCTCTCTTTTAGCTCTTGCAGGAGCTTCTGCCTGTTCCTCTACAACCTCGTCAAAATCGTCCTCAAGGTCATTTTCATTAAGGCTTACAAAATTTTTGAACATGTCTTTAATTGCCATTTTTTATTCTCCTTATATATTAATAGTTTCGTTTACCAAAAAGTGATGTGCCGACACGCACAAGGTTGCTTCCGCATTTAATTGCCTCGGCATAGTCGGAGGACATACCCATAGACAGATATTCCATACTAACATTATCTATTTTTTTATGCTTATTGTCAATAAACAGTTTATACATTTCTTCAAAAAACGGAATTATTTGAGTATTTTTTTCGCAAACAGGGGGAATTGACATAAGTCCTTTTAGCTTTATGCCCTCAATTTGGGAAATTATTGCTATTGCTTCGCTTAGTTCTTCCTTTAAAAAGCCCGACTTATTTTCTTCTCTGCCGATATTCACCTCTAAGAGCATATCGGTAGTAATTCCACGCTCGACAGACAGCTTGCCTATAAGGGATGCCAGTTTTACAGAATGTACAGACTGTATCATTTCTACCCTGCCGACAATATCCTTTGCCTTATTAGACTGCAAATGTCCTATAAAATGACGGTAGGCATCCTTTGAGAGTGCGTCCTCCTTAGAAAGAAACTCCTGTACGCGATTTTCGCCGATATATTTAATGCCCGATGCTATGGCGTGATTTATTATTTCGGGAGAAACGGTTTTAGTTGCCGCAAGAAGTATTATATCCTCCCTTGTTTTTCCAACCGACACCGCCGCCTCATTAATTGTGTTTTCTATTATACTGTAGTTCTCGTCAAATATATTAGTATATAATCTTTCCGTCATAAAGATTTTTACCTTTCACTATAATTTCATCATAAAGCCTAAGCTTGCTTTTATCGGCAGTATTTAGCTTGCATATGGAATAGTCATCGGTAGAAAAGATTATGTCCACGCCTACAAACTTGGCTTCAAGACCAGACACGACATATACACCTGTAACTCCGTCAACCACGCGAAGTGCTTTACTGCTGACCTTTATACCTTCGTATTCATCCTTGACTATAGTGATAGCGCCTGTACGCATAGAAGCAAGCTCGCTATTCATTTCACTTATTCTGAATATTATTACCGCATCATCACCCGACTCTGAAAGATTGATTTTACTTACTGTTGCAGTAAGACGGGGAATGGATGTTGTATCGGTTTTAATATTAACCGTTTCATCTACCTTATAGTGCATAGAATCACTTATTGATACAGGTGCGGCAAGATACCACTCGTAATCGTAAACGATTTTTCCGATTACGTTTTCTGAAACGCTTTCTTCCTTAAGCCCTTCAAAAAATTCAGGGGTGTATTCTTCCAGACCACCTGTGG
>JAZUNC010000206.1:0-2842 GCA_045603945.1 Acutalibacteraceae bacterium
AAAGGCCTATACCTCCAATTATCACACCAAGAATAGCAACAATTGTTCCAATAATTTGGTTACTGTTAACAAACGATTTGGCGGAGTTCCAAGCACTTTTCACCCAGTTCCAAGCCTTGTTCGCAATCCAATCTTTACAGAATGTTTCCCAAACCCATTTTTTGCAGAACGTTTGCCAAACCCATTTCTTACAAAATGTCTGCCAAGTCCACTTTTTGCAAAAAGTTTGCCAGACCCACTTTTTGATGAATGTGTTATATACCATTTCTTTGCAGAATTTTTCCCAAACCCACTTCTTGCAAAAAGTGTTCCAAACACCATTTACTATCCATTTTTTCCAAACAGTGTTTTTGAAATAATTCCCCACATTGGAACATGCTTTTTTCAGCCAATTCCAAGCCGAGGATACACCTTTTTTGGCTTTTCCCAAAAGATCCGTAATCCAACTTTCGCCTGTACTATCACTTAATACCACAGGGTTATTCTGAACATACGTAAAGGTATTGTGATCTAGAACATTATTTGTATACAGAGCATTTTCAACTTCATCCGCATTCAAAAACCGACCGATCTCAGGATCGTAATAACGGCTGGATACATAATAAAGTTCGGTTTCCTTATCGTAGTAATAACCACGGTAGCGGAAGGGGTTAACGGTTGCGATGCTGCCGGTTGACGAAGAATTCTTTAGGATGGTGCACTTGCCCCATGCATCGTATGAGTAGCGGGCAACAGTATTTCCTGTTGCATCTGTAATGGCAATAATATCGCCCTGAAGGTTTTTAAGGAAGTAGTAGGGCTTGCCATTGTATACAATGCCGCAAATGCTGTCCTCGTTATCATAGAGCATATCGAGAACGTCATCGTCCCAGGTCTCTCTAAGTATTTTAGCACCGTCGAGGAGATAATCGTGTCGAATTCCAGCTACGGTTTTAGAGGTTCTTATGCCGTTTGCGTTGTATGTGTAGGAGATATTGTCGCAAGACTTAAGCTGACGTCCCTTTTCCCAGGTCATAGTGTGACCGAGATAATTTGTGGGGTTGCCCTGTGCATCATAGGTGAGAGGCTTGCCGTCGTAGTATGCAAGCCTGTCCTTCCACACCTCATCGTAAACATATGATTTGCCGTTTTTCTGCAGAATGTTACCATAGCTGTCGTAAACCATGGTGTTAACTGCCTTACCATTAGTAGTTTCGGTAAGAAGCTGGCCTAAGGCATCGTAGGTGTATTCGGTGGTGGTTTTCTCGTGGCTGTCTACAACCTTGGTAATGCGTTCTTCGGCATCGTACTCGTAGGCGATAGTTCGTCCGTCGGACATAACTATCTGGCTTACAAGCTGGGTAGTGGCGGAGGATTTAAGCTTTTCGTTTTCGGTGTGGGTCTCGGTGACCTCACCTGCGTGGTAGTTGAACTGTCGCGAAACGAAGCCTGCAGATAACTGCAGCTCGTCGAAAACCTTTCGTCCGAAGGAGTCGTTTTTGCTGTGGCTGGTGACCGTCTTGCCCCCTGCGGTGAACTTAACAACTGTGTTGTTCTCGTCGGAATTCTCGTAGTAAATGACCTGCTCGTTACCATGTAAGGGCACCATACGCTTTTTGGTCAGCTTACCTTCAGTATCATAGTAATACTTGATGGTATTGACGATAACCTTGGAAGTGACGATCTCGTTGGTGAACTCCACAATTGATTCCGTGGCACGGATAATTCGTCCTTCTTCATATTCATAATTATAACACTTTTTGTTGCAAAAATCAATAGATTGAACGATGTTCCCCTCACCATCATACACATATTTATAATGGGCGGTGAGGGTGTTTGCATTGTCATACCACTTTTCGGCAGTCATCTGTCCTACGCTGTTGTAGGTAGCCTTCATCTTGTCACCGTTGGCATAGACAATCTCCTTAAGTCTGCCGTTACCGTTTTTATAGGTGTAGGCGATAAGATTTTCTTCTTTGCCGTTAACCCCGATGGATTCAAGGTTGTGGAAGGCGTTGTATTTAAGTATATATTTCATACCGTCACCGCGGACGATCTCGGTCATGTTGTTGAAGGAATCGTATGCATAAGATACATTTGCAAGCTCTGTGTCTTCTGAATCCTTGCTTATTACCTTGGTGGTTTTGCCTGCAGCATCGTATTCATAGGCGGTCTTGTTGCCAAGACGGTCTGTAATTTCCTCGTTTCGTGAGGTTTCCTCATCTACAGTATATTTAGTAATATTGCCCTTTGCATCGGTTTCACCAACAAGGTCATTTCCGTCCTCACTGAAATCAAAGGCACGGTAGAGTGTACCAAATTCACCGTCTGTAAAGGTGGTTTCGGTAAGGGTGTTGCCGAATCTGTCGGTTATTTCCTGGAAAGCAGGGGAGGTGTCTGTAGCGGTAGAATTGGTTACACCGTCATCAGCACTGTCAACACTGAAATCGGAAGAGGAAAGACCGGCTTCAATGCTGTCTCGTACAAGCTGGATATCATCGAAATATGCGACACCTTTATTATAGTCGTAATCGCAGTATACACATATATAGTTGATGGTACGGTACTTGCTCTTGGCGAACTGAATAGAGGCAAACTGCCAATCCTCAGTACAAGGGGAGAAGTCTGCAGTAAAGGTTTCGTTACCGTAATATCTATAGGTGGTATCGTAGTAATACACTACCGCACGAAGTCTGAAGGTCGGGGTAGCAACCCCCTCACGCTCGTGAGTCGGCAGACTGCAGCCCTTAGCCCAGCCGGAAAGTGTAAAGGTCTCGCGGGTAGAGCGTGTCTTCTTCACCGTTACATTCTGATATGCATATTGTCGACTGCCGATATAACCCTGTACACAAAGCGAACGGCT
>JAZUNC010000207.1:0-3812 GCA_045603945.1 Acutalibacteraceae bacterium
AGACCGCTTGGCCTCCGACTTTTTCTCCTGTAGAACATATGAAATAGCAGTCTATGAAAATAATAAATTGAGCGTGTGGCGAGCAGCCCATAATATCCGCGAGGGTATTCGTGGGGCTATTAGTATGGGTGGTTCGGGAGAAGAAGGTGCGGTGCTTAATGCCCTTATTATAGGAGACATAAGCGGCATATCTGAGAATCTCAGTAACAATGTAAGGGCATCGGGTGTCAGCCATATGTTGGTGGTTTCGGGTATGCACCTTGGTATAATCTGTGGTGTGCTCATAGGCTTTATGCGAAGAAGAACAAAAAGGTGGGTAACCGCCTTAATTGGAATACTTACCGCCGTCTTTATAACGGTGGTATGTCTTTTTCATATGTCGATACTTCGTGCAAGCATTGCATATTTTGTTATGCTGATAGGAAAAGCACTCAAGAAGGACCCTGATGGGCTCAGCTCGCTGGGATTTGGAGCGTATGTAGCGGTGTTTATATACCCTTACAGCTTTTATAATGTGGCGTTTCTGCTATCGCTTACGGCTACCTTTGCGGTGCTGTATCCCGCCCGAATGCTTATAAACTCGGTATCCTTTTGGAAGCTTGGTAGACTTCAAAAGCCTGTTAAATATGTGTATGGAATATTGGCAGTTGCGATCTGTGCAATGTTTTGCACGCTGCCTGTGGTGGTGCATTATTTCGGATATGTGGCACTTATTGCACCGATTACCAATTTAGCGGTGACCTTTGCGGTCAATGCCGCACTTGTTTTAGGGGTTGCGGCAACCCTTGTTTATTTCATTCCTTTTGTAGGGAAGCTGTTTTGCATACCTCTGTATTTTGTTGCACGCATATTCGTTTCCTACTTCATTAATATGGTGAATTTTATTGGAAACAGGGGATACGGAGTAATAAATGTTGCGGGGAATAAAAATATTTATTGCTTTTTTATAGCGGTTGCGTTTATATTATTAGTAAGAGCTTTTTATAGCTTCAGATTACGAAAAAAGGAGAGAGCATACCTTGCTGAACGACAAAACACTTAAATCCTCATTAGAAGCAGGCTCTCTTCTGCCTGTTTATATTATAGCAGGCGATGATATATATCTTAAAAAGCAGGCACTTGACCGTATTATAAAGTCCACGGTAGAGCCTGACGATGAAATGAATCTTGTCCGCTTTAGTTACGGTGCAGACCTACAGCAGGTTTACGACGAGCTGAACGGATTTCCCCTTATGGCAGATAAAAAATGTGTGGTGCTGTCGGAATTTGATGTTGACGGAGCCTCTAAAAACGAGCTTGACAAGCTTTTAGAGCTTGCGGGCGAAGCGTATGAAACCAGCGTATTTGTGCTGTATTTTGGCACATATGAGGTAGATTTTAAAAAATCATCAAAATTTAAAAAGCTTGTAGCCGCGGCAGAAGGGGCTGGAGGTGCTGTTGTTCGCCTTGATCATAAATCTCCCGATGAGCTTGTCCGTTGGCTTTGTGCCTCGGCAAAAAAGCGTGGTTGTTTGTTGTCGCCCCAAAACGCGAATTATATTATAGACATCTGCTCTTTGGATATAAATCTTCTAACAAATGAACTTACTAAGCTTTGTGCCTTTAAGAAAAACGGTGAGATAACCCGTGAAATTATCGATAAGGTATGTGTTAAATCGGTGGAGGCATCGGTCTACGACCTTTCTGCCAAGATAATCGCAGGAGACACATCGGGTGCAATGAAGCTGCTTGACGAGCTGTATTTTATGAATTTAGATACGGTTATAGTGTTTTATAATATATCGTCAGCCTTTGTCGATATGTACAGAGCATTTGCCGCAAAGGCTGAGGGTAAAAATCCCGAATCTTTGGCTGCGGATTTCGGTATGGGCAATAGGGCTTTTGTGCTGAAAAGAGCCGCAGGAAATCTGCGTGAATATGATGCTAAAAAGTTAGAACTTTCCTTTGACGCTATTATTAAAACCGAAAAAGAACTAAAAAGCTATTCGGTAAATAACCGAGCCGCCATAGAAAAGCTTATTGTGCGGCTTATCTATATTATGAAAACCGGTGAAGCTCTTGATTAAAGTGAATGAAGCCATTATTGTTGAGGGTAAATACGACAAAATTCGACTTGCAAATATTGTGGATGCAACCATAATAACCACAGAGGGGTTTCGCATATTTAAGGATGCCGAAAAAACTGCCTTAATAAAACTTTTGGCTCAAAAGCGTGGGATAGTAATACTCACCGATTCCGACCGTGCAGGGCAAATGATACGTAAGCAGGTTGAGAAAATTGCAGGTAAAGAAAATATTAAAAATGTGTATCTACCGCCTATAATGGGTAAAGAAAAACGGAAAACAACCCCTTCTGCAGATGGTGTTTTAGGTGTCGAGGGCACCGATGATGAGATTATTCTAAACGCCCTTGCTCGAGCAGGGATAACAGGCGAGGAAAAAGCCGTACAGGGCAAAATAATTACCAAGACCGACCTTTATAATATGGGACTTTCGGGAACAGACTGTGCGGCTGAAAAAAGGGCAGAGCTGTGCAGACGTTTAAGTCTGCCCGACTTTCTTCCTGCAAACACTCTTTTAGATGTGCTGAATTCCCTTTATGGGTATGACGATTTTATTGCTGAGGTGAAGAAATGGAACCAAGAATAGGCGGCAAATTAAAAATATTATATATTGTAGATATTTTGCGTAAATATTCTGATGAGGAGCACCCCTTAAATGCTTCTGAAATTTGCGAGCATCTTGCAAGGCTTGGTGTAAGGGCAGAACGCAAGGCAATATATAATGACATTGAAAATCTTATATTTTACGGATATGATATTGTTGCAACAAGAAGCCCTAAGGCAGGATATTTTTTAGCCTCCCGCGAGTTTGAACTGCCTGAGATATATCTTCTAACCGATGCTGTGCAGTCGGCAGATTTCATAACCCCCAAAAAGACACGCGAGCTTGTGGGAAAGCTTGAAGCAATGATGTCTAAGGAGCAGGCAAAGGTAAGAGAAAACAGTATATATATTGATTACCGTCATAAATGCGATAATGAGGAGATATATTTCAGCATCGATACTTTAAGAACTGCAATAGACGAGGGTAAAAAGGTTACACTTAAATATCGCACCCGTCAGATAAATGAGGGCAGGAAAATAACCTTTAAGGAGCGTGAGTTTAAACTTAGCCCATATGCCCTTATATGGATGGACGACCATTATTATCTTGTTTGCAACAACGAAAAATACGATAATCTTATGCATCTGCGAATAGACCGTATGAAAGGGGTTACCTGTACAGAGGAAAATTACCGTCATTTCGGTGAAGTGTGCAGTTATAAGGATAGGTTTGATATAGCCGACTATGCATCTAAAACCTTTAATATGTTCGGAGGGGAGCTTTGCGATATAGAGCTTGCCTGCAATTTTGAAATTTTAGAGCAGGTAATTGACCGTTTCGGGGATAAAATACATATTATAGGCGTCGAGGACGGAAAATTCAGTTTTCGCATAAAGGGTCTTATCAGTGAAGGACTTGTAGGTTGGATAATGCAGTTCTGCGGAGATATAGAGGTCGTAGCACCTGCTAAACTGAGGGATATGATTTGTGAAAAAATCGATATACTCAATAAAACTTATAAAAAAGATTAAAAAATACTTGATTTTTTGCCGAGGACAATATATAATAGTCTTCGGCTAATACGGAGAAGTCGCGTAGCTGGTCGAGCGCGCACGATTGGAAATCGTGTAACCATTAAAAGTGGTTCGAGGGTTCGAATCCCTCCTTCTCCGCCAAAACGAAAACCACCCAATAGGGTGGTTTTT
>JAZUNC010000208.1:0-4938 GCA_045603945.1 Acutalibacteraceae bacterium
GTCATAAGATCGGTGGCGGACTGGCGAGATGTGTCGGTGACAAGCTGAATACAGTCCTCAGGAAGACCGACACTGCTAATAGCTTTTCTCATAATTTCTACGGTTTTAAGATTAGAGTTAAAGGCTTCCTTTCCACCGCGAAGAATAACAGCACTGCCTGCTTTAAGGGAGATTGCCGCCGCATCGGAGGTGACATTGGGACGAGCCTCGTAAATTATACCAATCACTCCCATAGGCACCGAAATTTTTGAAATTTTAATTCCGTTCGGGCGGTCATATTCGTCTAATATTATGCCCACAGGGTCGTCCAGCTTACAAAGAGCAGAAACACCGTCAGCCATAGCGAAAATGCGGTTTTTGTCTAAAGAAAGTCGGTCGAGCATAGAGCTGCTCATACCGTTTGCCTTTGCCGCCTCAACATCCTTTTGGTTTGCCGAAGTTACTTCATCACAATGGGTTTTTAAGGCTTCGCAAATAGCCTTAAGAGCATCGTTTTTAAGCTCGCTGCTTGCCATATTTAAAGCCTTTGCGGCCTGCTTTGCTTTTATTCCTAAATCAGTTAAAGAGTTCATATTATTATTTTACCTTTATGTGTGTTCCTACAAAATGTCCGTCAAAGAGGTCAAAAATCTTCTTGGGGTTATCGCCCGACATAATAACCGTCTCGATTCCGTGGTCGCCTGCAAATTTTGCGGCTTCAAGCTTGGTTCTCATTCCGCCTGTGCCTCGGTTTGTGCCGTTGCCGCCTGCGGCATCTATCATCTCGTCAGTAATTTCGGTTAACGAATGAATTATACGTGCGTTGGGATTCTCTCTCGGGTCGTCATCGTAATATCCGTCAATATCGGTTAAAATGATAAGTCCCTGAGCATCCACAAGAGAGGCTACTATAGCCGAAAGATTGTCGTTGTCACCGAATACAAGCTCCTCAACCGAAACCGAGTCGTTTTCGTTAACAATCGGAATCGCCCCGAAATCAAGCAGAGCACGGAAGGTGTTTATAATATTGGTCTTTCGGTCCTCGTGCTGGATAACATCTCGGTTTAAAAGTATCTGGGCAGATACATAACCGTATTCGGCAAAGTTGCGGTCATAAATGCTCATAAGGTCGCATTGTCCTACTGCAGCAGCCGCCTGCTTGCCCTTTGTATCAGAGGGACGGCAGGGAAGTCTTAATCGGTTAACACCAACCGCCACCGCACCAGAAGAAACAATAATAACCTCAATGTCGCGGTTTTTAAGGTCGCTTACCACACGGCAAAGCTGCTCAATTCGGCGTAGATTGGGCTTCCCGTTTTCATATGTAAGGGTAGAAGAGCCTACCTTTATAACTATTTTTTTAAAATCTTTAAATTCCATAATTTTCACCTCATCGATGATAGATATTAATCATTATAACACTTTTTTTCCGAATTTACAATTTATACTTTATTTTTTTAACATTTTCAAGTATAATTATTTTAAATGTTCTAATCCATTAAGATTTGTGAGGTTAAAAATGAGTTTACTTACCAAGCTTTTCGGTAACTATAGCGAAAAGGAAATTAAAAGAATAAAGCCCTTACAGCAAAGGGTGCTCGACCTTGAAGAGGAATACCGTGCACTTTCAGATGAAGAGCTTAAAAATAAAACCTTTGAATTTAAAAACAGACTGTCCACAGGCGAAACCCTTGACGATATCCTGCCCGAGGCATTTGCCGCCTGCCGTGAAGCCTCTGACCGAGTGCTGGGTATGCGTCATTTCCCCGTTCAGATAATCGGCGGAATTGTGCTTCATCAGGGTCGCATCAGCGAAATGAAGACAGGTGAGGGTAAAACCTTGGTGGCAACCCTGCCTGCTTATCTTAATGCCCTTTCAGGTAACGGTGTTCATATAGTTACCGTCAACGATTATCTTGCAAAGCGAGATTCCGAGTGGATGGGTAAGCTTTACCGTTTTATGGGTCTTGAGGTGGGACTTATAGTTCACGGAATGACTAATGAAGAGAAAAAAGCCGCCTATGCCGCAGATATTACCTATTGCACCAATAACGAGCTTGGCTTTGATTATCTCCGTGATAATATGGTTATTTATAAAGAAAACGGTGTTCAACGCGGACACAGCTTTGCTATTGTGGACGAGGTTGACTCTATCCTTATCGACGAAGCCAGAACTCCTCTTATAATTTCGGGTCAGGGTGAGAAATCCACCGACCTTTACACTAAAGCAAACCGACTTGCCAAAACTCTTAAATGCGTTAAGGTTAAAGAAACCAACGATAAGCAGTCGGATGAAGAGCAGAACTTCGACGGTGACTATGTTGTTGACGAAAAGGCTAAGACCTGTGTCCTCACTCCCGAGGGTGTTAAAAAGGCAGAGGAATATTTCGGTCTCGAAAATCTTAACGATGCCGAAAACATAACAATATCTCACCATATTCAGCAGGCTATCCGTGCCCACGGTATTATGAAGCGTGACGTTGACTATGTTGTTAAGGATGGCGAGGTCATTATCGTTGATGAGTTTACGGGACGTCTTATGTTCGGTCGTCGCTATAACGAGGGACTTCATCAGGCAATAGAGGCAAAAGAGGGGGTAAAGGTCGCTCACGAGTCAAAGACTGTAGCTTCCATCACCTTCCAGAACTTCTTCCGTCTTTATAACAAGCTTTCGGGTATGACAGGTACTGCCATGACCGAGGAGGGCGAGTTTCGCGAGATATATAAGCTGGATGTTATTGAAATCCCCACTAATAAGCCTGTTATCCGTGAGGATGAGGCAGATGTAGTTTATAAAACCGAAAAGGCTAAATTTAATGCTGTTATTGACCAGATTGAGGAATGCAATAAAAAAGGTCAGCCTGTCCTTGTAGGTACAGTTACTATCGAGAAGTCTGAAATACTCAGCAATATGCTAAAGCGTCGCGGTATAAAGCATAATGTGCTTAATGCTAAACACCACGAAAAGGAAGCTGAAATAATTGCTCAGGCAGGTAAGTTTGGAGCCGTTACCATCGCTACCAATATGGCAGGACGAGGCACCGATATTATGCTGGGCGGTAATGCCGAATATCTTGCTAAGTCTGAGCTTAAGCACCGCGGTTATTCCGATGAGGTTATTGCCGAGGCTACAGGCTATGGTGATACCGAGGATGAAACTATTCTTTCTGCCCGTAAGGAATTTGCAGAGCTGAACTCTCAGTTTAAGGCAGAAATTGCTCCTGAGGCAGAGCAGGTTAAAGAGGCTGGCGGACTTTTCATAATCGGTACAGAGCGTCACGAATCCCGCCGTATCGATAATCAGCTTCGCGGTCGTGCAGGCCGTCAGGGAGATCCTGGATGCACTCGTTTTTACGTTTCTATGGAAGATGATCTTATGCGTCTTTTCGGCGGCGAGCGTATGGCTGCCGTTATGAACACCCTTAATGTGGACGAGGATATGCCGCTTCAAAACGGTATGCTTTCTAAAACCATCGAGTCCGCCCAGGGCAGAATCGAGGCAAGAAACTTTGCTATTCGTAAGACCGTGCTTGAATATGACGATGTTATGAACCGTCAGCGTGAGCTTATTTATAAACAGCGTAATCAGGTCTTAGACGGTGAAGATATTCACGAAACGGTTAAGAAGATGATAACATCCTTTATCGATGGTGAGGTTAAAAACTACTGTGCAGACGAGGTTGCAGACGACTGGAATATCGACGGACTTCGCGAATTCTTCGGTTGGCTGCTTCGTGATAACGATCTTGTGTATACAAACGATGACCTTAACACCTTAGAGGCAGAAGATGTTGCAAATACCATAAGGGAAAGAGCAGAGGAGCTTTATGCCGCCCGCGAGGAGGAATACTCTCCCGAGGTTATGCGTGAGCTCGAGCGTGTGATGCTTCTTAAGAGCGTTGATACCAACTGGATGGAGCATATTGATGCTATGGATCAGCTTAAACAGGGAATAAATCTTCGTGCCTACGGTCAGCATAACCCTGTTGTCGAGTACCGTAACGAGGGCTACGATATGTTCTCAGCCATGACCGACTCTATCCGAGAGCAGACCGCTCGCCTTGTTCTTACTGTTAAAATCAGAAAGAACGAAGAGGTAAAGCGTGAAAAGGTGGCAGAGGAGACCACAACTGGCGAAACCAAGACCGTAAAGGGAAAGGGAGTAGTCAGCAAAAACGCACTTTGTCCCTGCGGAAGTGGCAAAAAGTATAAGCGTTGCTGCGGTAAAGACGAATAAAAATCGAAAAACGAGCGCAATCAGGGCTTTTTCTTCGTTTGGAGTACTTTTGTACACCTGCACGAAGAGAAAAGACCCTTCTGCAGCTCGTTTTTCTGATTTTTAAACTTTAACGAAACGGATGCAATCAGGGCTTTTTCTTCGTTTGGAGTACTTTTTGTACACCTACACGAAGAGAAAAGACCCTTCTGCAGCTCGTTTTTTGCTTTGTAGGATTGTTCCGGTATAAAAAATTAACCGAGGGTATGTAAATCCATACCCTCGGTTTCATACTTATTTACAGTAATTTTCAACATATCCGTCGATAGCCTGTGCAATTATCTTTTCGGCCTCGTCTTTGCCCGAAACCTCGTTAACGGCGGTTTCCTTACCCTCAAGTTCCTTATAAACCTTGAAGAAATGCTTCATTTCTTCATAGATATGGTGAGGAATTTCAGAAATATCCGTATATCCGTTGTAGGTGGGGTCGTTATAAGGAATTGCGATTATTTTTTCATCGAATCTTCCGTTATCTACCATAGAGATTACACCGATAGGATAGCATCTTACCGAGGTCATGGGACGAAGAGGTTCACTGCAAAGCACAAGTACATCAAGGGGGTCAAGGTCATCTGCGTATGTCCTTGGAATAAATCCGTAGTTTGCAGGGTAGTGGGTAGAGGTGTAAAGAATTCGGTCAAGGATTAAAATGCCGGTTTCCTTGTCCAACTCGTACTTACATT
>JAZUNC010000209.1:0-2385 GCA_045603945.1 Acutalibacteraceae bacterium
TGCGAATACAGAAGAAGGGGCGCGGCTCACTGATGCGGAAGCTGTCCGGATGCGGGCGGGTGATATCCCGGTAGACCGGATCCACCACGAAATTGCCCGCTTCATCAATGATGCCCACATCGCCCGTGCCGCGGCGCACCTCGGCATAGGGCGTGTTCATGTATACGGCGGTTTCGGTGAGAGGCCTGCGCCACAACTCCACCGCTGCGCCGCTCTTCATTCTTTCCAGCTCGCCTTCGGACAGCACGCAGCAGAAAATACCGCTGCCGCCGCTCATATAGCCATTGGTTTCAATGCCCGGGATGCTGCCGCCGATGCGCAGCTGCAGACCCTGCTGAAAATCCTCTTCGGAATTTTCCTCTACATCTCCCGATGTAAAGAGGTCGCCCTTTAAAGCGTTAATCTCGTGAAGCTTCATTGGACCGTAGTCAAACTTCATTGCGGTAAGGGCTATAATAAATACGAAGGTAAGCAGAGAGTAGAAATTATAAGGAATTGCCTGACAGAAGAGAACAATACCGTTAACCCCTTCGGGAGCAAATTCAGAAACCGCAGCAGCCCAAGAAGAAATGGGGGCTATCATACAAATGGGTGCGGCGGTAGCATCAATAAGATAGGCAAGCTTTGCACGGGAGATTTTAGCCTGATCTGTAACGGAACGCATTACCGCACCTACGGTAAGGCAGTTAAAATAGTCATCAATAAATATAAGTACACCGAAGCAGAAGGAGGCAATAGAAGCGCCTACCTTGGTCTTAACGTGTTTAGCTGCCCACTGTCCGAAAGCCTTAGAGCCGCCTGCTTTGTTGAGCATAGCAACAACTGAACCGAGAAGCACAAGGAAGATGAAAATTCCAGCGGTGCCCGAAACTGCATCTATAAGTCCAGTAGAAACAACGGCATCAACGGTGTCAAGGGGTTTAAAGCCTGTAGAAAGAAGTCCTCCTACGACGATTCCGACAAAAAGTGAAGAATATGCCTCTTTAGTAATAAGGGCAAGACCGATAGCTACTACCGGTGGGAAGAGTGACCATAAGGTTCCGACAGGGCTGGTGATAGAGCCTGTAAAGGCACAAAGCACACCAAAGCCTACTACGAAAGCAATTATGAGCACTTTAGGGATTAGCTTTTTTGCTGTCATAATATTAACCTCCAAAAAAATAACCACGGTATAAATGCGTACACCGTGGCAATGATTACAAAATAACGGATAGCGCAACACAAAAAGTGACAGTTTATTGCATATTCTGCAATACCCCAGCTACCACATAACGGTAATTATATGATGCTTCGGCGATATTTCCTTTCGCAGCCGTAGGTTACCGCCCTTAAAACAACTGCTACTGATAAATATCGCAACCTCTACCAATATTTAACTAATTAGGATATTAACATATTATGAACTCTGTGTCAACAAAATTTTACCTTTTACGACAGAAAGACTGCACCAAAGCACAGTCTTTCAAAGAATTATTTATCTATCTGATATTTACCGTCCTTATAGACAAAGGTAATTTTATCGCCCTTTTGTATTTCACCCTCTAAAAGCTTTTCGCTAAGGGCATCCTCAACATTGCTTTGTATAGCCCTACGAAGGGGTCGTGCTCCGTACACGGGGTCAAAGCCAACCTCTGCCACCTGCTCGGCAACAGATTTATCAAATTCCACTTCAATTCCCAAGCCTTCTGCACGCTTAGAAAGGTTTTTAAGCATATTAAAGGCAATTTTTAATGTATCATCCTTATTAAGCTTGTGGAAGACAATTATATCGTCAAGACGGTTTAAAAATTCGGGACGGAATTCTTTCTTTAACTCGTTTGTAACGAGAGTTTTAATCTGTGCCTCATCCTGCTCAGAGGTGTCGTTTCCGCCGAAGCCCAATGTTGTCTTTTTCTCGGTTATAAGACGGGCACCGATATTTGAGGTCATAATTATAACGGTATTTTTAAAGTTGACATTTCTTCCTTGAGAATCGGTGAGAATTCCGTCGTCAAGAATTTGAAGAAGCATATTAAATACATCGGGGTGAGCCTTTTCTATTTCGTCAAAAAGCACTACTGAATTAGGGTTTCTTCTTACCTTTTCGGTAAGCTGTCCACCCTCGTCAAAGCCTACATACCCAGGGGGCGAGCCGATAAGCTTAGATACTGTATGCTTTTCCATATATTCCGACATATCAAGGCGAATCATTGCCGACTCGCTGCCGAACATTGCTTCTGCCAAGGCTTTACAAAGCTCGGTCTTACCTACACCTGTAGGACCAAGGAATATAAAGGAACCCATAGGACGACGAGGGTCACGAAGTCCTACTCTGCCTCTTCGGATCGCCCGAGCAACTGCATTAACGGCATCCTCCTGTCCTATTATACGCTCATGAAGAATTTA
>JAZUNC010000210.1:0-4527 GCA_045603945.1 Acutalibacteraceae bacterium
TACCGCTGACGGAAAAACACCTCAGGTCAAGGTTATACCTCCTGACTTCAAGCTTACCTTTGTTGACGAAGGTGTTAAGGGTAGAGTATGGTCAGGAAAACTCGCCAGCAAGTTTGCAGGCGGTTCGGGAACTCAGGCTGACCCCTATCTTATTGAAACACCCGAGCAGATGGCTTATCTTGTGTCCCTCAGCGGCAAGACCGTTGGACAGTATTATAAGGTAGTTGCAGACCTTAAGCTTAACGACACCTCTCGCAGCGACTGGCAGAATAACGCTAAACAGTGGCTGACAGGATATATGGAATTCGGCGGTCACCTTGATGGTAACGGACACGTAATTTCGGGTCTTTACATCAACACCTCTCACCGTCATGCAGCACTCTTCCCGATGGTTAAGGGCGGCTGTGTGATCGAGAAGTTGGGTATGACAGAGTCTACCATTATAAGTGCTACCAGTGGAAACGTAAGAGAAACCTACGTCGCACCCTTTACTGCATATTACGCAGGTTGGGTAGATGAAGAAAAGGGCTATACAGAGCCCGTTATCAGCCAGTGCTTCGCAGATGACACCGTTTATCTTGAAGGATACTTTGTCGGCGGACTTGTTGGAGGATCTCCCAGACTTTTCCATATCGACAACTGCTACTTCACAGGTGAAATTAAGGCAGAAAGCCATCACGGAACAATGATTGGTAACATTTGGTCTCATGATTATTTCAGCACAGTTACCAACTCTTACTCATCTGCTGTTGGAAGAAACAAGATGTCCTCTAATAACGGCTTACAGTATCTCCAGCTTGAGAACTACTATCACGACGGTGTTGCAGAAAACAACTTTGCAATTTCCGTAGGACGTATGTTCATGAAGGGCGACCATGCTAAGCAGTATATGTCCGGTCTTGATTTCGACAACATCTGGAAGACAGTAGAAAACGGAACTCCCGTACTCCGCTGCTTCAACAACGCAGAGAAATATTCCTGCACAAGTGATCCTGCAAAGGTAGAAGTTTCGTTTGTTACAGGCGACGGTTCGGCTTGCGAGCCTATTTACGGTATCCCATCATACGATAAGATAACCAAGGATATGCTGCCCACACCTACCCTTTACGGATACACCTTCGGCGGTTGGTACTACTATCAAGAGTTGGATATACCCTTCGACCTTGAGTTGTTCCCCGAATATGATATATTCCTCTACGCTAAGTGGATTCCGAGTGGATTCAAACAAGACTTCGAAAACAAGGAAATTGATGAATCCTACGACTTCAATGAGGCTGCTCAAATCCTCAAGCCTGGTATTCAGGGCTACAGCCCCCGTTTTGTACACGGCGGTCTGCGTTCTGCACACACATTAGGCAACGGAACACAGGGTATCTTCCTGCTTTCCTACGACAATATGCTCACCATAGGTAACAAGTACGAGATAATCTTCTGGATGAATACCGCTACTGAGGGTGCCTCGGGCAAGGTCGAGCTACTTCACGCAAATCACGGTCAGTACAATTCCGACATAGTCGGTTACGAGACTGCACTGGAGTTCACAGGACTTAAGAGTGGTGCATGGAAGCAGTATAAATATGTAATTACTGCAAACGCTCCCTTTATCCTCTTCAGAACACCAGCCGATTGCGAGCTTTATTTCGATGACATTCAGGTTATCGATATGGCTGAAAAGGGCGAGCTCGGCAAGCTTGAGGGATTCAATCCCAATGCAGTTGGCTCAGAGCCTTTCGGCGGACTTGGTATTTTGTGGATGATAGTTATTATCGCTGGCGGAGTTGTACTCCTCGGCGGAATAGCAACTGTTGTCATCATTCTTGTTAAAAAGAACAAGAAAAAAGCATAATAAAATAAAAAGGATGAACTGAAAAGTTCATCCTTTTTTGTCGAGTTTTGCTATTAGTCAGTAATTTCAAATAGTTCATTAGGATTGCAATCAAATAATCTGCACATAGTTTCAATGTTTTCGTATCGAATTGATTTTGTTTGATTGTTCACCATTTTGTTGAAGTTTTGATAGCTCATTCCTAATTGCATATACAGCCAGTACTTTGTTTTGCCTTTTTCCTGCAACAAATCTAACGCCCTTAATCTAATCATAAGACACTTCCTCATAACTTATTTTTACATTAGATATTTTGCCAAAATAATTCACTTTACATATAGACTATCGCATTATATAATGTAATGGTCTATAGAGCGATATAAAGGAGAAGATGAAATGGCAGACAACAAACGAGAGCAAGGCAGACTTATGGATGAATTCGACAAGCTGGCGGAGGTTGTTGCACAAAGATATAATTTGAAAGCAGTACCGCATGACAAGACTTATAAAAAAAGAATTAACCGTATGTTTAGGTTTTTTGGTGTAAAACGAGTTCCTTATCCTGAGGTTGATTCTTTGTGGGAAAAATTTCTCAGCAGACTTTCAAATTTAAAAAAACTTGGAAAATAGAGGAAAGTACCTTTGGGAGGTTTCCTCTATTTTTAAGTTAATTTATGTTTGTCAGCTACTTGTCGTTAATCCCATATGACTCATTAAGATTACAATCAAACTGGATTTACGAATAAATTGACATAAGCTTTTGACTGATGTAAAATAAAAACAAGGGGGTTAGACCGTGACCGAGCTGCAAAAAAGACTTTTTACCCTTTCAGACCCTAAATACAAAGAATTTCACTCCCGTCTTATCCCCACGGTGGATAAGGACAGGGTAATCGGTGTACGAACACCTGCACTTAAAGCTTTGGCTAAAGAAATCTACGGGAGTCCTGTTACTGATGTTTTTTTAAGGGAACTTCCTCATAAATATTACGAAGAAAATAATCTTCACGCATTTCTAATAGCAGAGATAAAGGATATGTCGGTTTGCGTGCAGGAGGTAGAAAGGTTTTTACCTTTTATAGATAATTGGGCAACCTGTGACGGGCTTCGACCTAAGGTCTTTTCAAAAAACAAAAATGAAATTTTAAGATATATATATAAATGGCTTGACTCGGACCATACATACACCGTGCGTTTTGCAGTAGAAATGCTGATGTGCCACTTTTTGGACGGGGATTTTTCTCCGAAGTATGCAAAGCTTGTGGCTAAGGTAGACACCAAAGAATATTATCTTAGTATGATGGTGGCGTGGTATTTTGCGACCGCACTATCAAAGCAGTACAGCACGGCGATAAAATACATTGAAGAAAACCGCTTAGACACGGTTACCCATAACCGCACCATCCAAAAAGCGGTGGAAAGCTACCGCATTGATGGTGAAAAGAAAGCCTATCTTAAAACTCTTAGAAAATAATAAAGGAGATAAAGCTTATGACAAACGAAAAAGGAAATCGTCAGATTGCACTGTTTTCGGGCAGTGAGATAAAATTCTGCGGTCAGCCTTTCGACGGAGGCTTCTACGCGGCGGCATTTGGCGGTATAGATTTAGATCTCAGCACCGCTATTATAGAAAAGGACATTATGATAGAAGCAACGGCTATATTTGGCGGTGTGGACATTAAACTTCCTCCCGATGTAAATTGCGAGATAAATTCTACCTCGATTTGCGGCGGTGTGTCTGACCAGCGTAAAACTACTGCTTGCCAGAGTCGCCCGACTGTATATATTAACGGCAGGGCATTTTTCGGCGGAGTAGATGTAATTTAATATTATATTGTAAAAACAATCATATTGACTAATAGCTTAAAAGAAGTTAAAATATAAATATAAAAATGTATAGGAGAATAATTATGGCTGAAAATAAAGATATGGAACTTGATTATACACCCGACATCATAAATCTTACCGATGACGAGGGCAAGGAATATACCTTTGAAGTGCTTGACGCGATTGAATCGGACGACGGAAGGTATCTTGCTATGATACCTATGTATGATGATC
Source organism: Acutalibacteraceae bacterium (assembly GCA_045603945.1). Classification (GTDB taxonomy): domain Bacteria; phylum Bacillota; class Clostridia; order Oscillospirales; family Acutalibacteraceae; genus SFWF01. The sequence continues at coordinate 3,887 of JAZUNC010000210.1, forward strand.
CTCAAAAACAGCTTGAAGACAGCGGAGAGCTGGTTATCGTAAAGGTCGGCGAGGAGGACGGAGAGGAATATCTCTTCCCGATTGAGGACGATGACGAGTACGAGTTCGTTGCAGATGCTTTTGTTGAAAGACTTCAGGACCTTTACGAAATCGACGAGCAGTAATTATTAAGTGATATTTTGCCTTTCGGCAAAGTGATATGCTTTTGACAAAGCGTTATATTATATTCGCCTTTAAGTTGTCCGAAGGACAATATCACGATGCGGAAGCATCATATAACTGCGACTTCGTCGCACCTCCTACCCTGTACGCGGACTGTGGCATTTATAACCCTACAACCATTATTTTGGGAGTTCGCACTCGCTCGGCAGGTGAGCAGGCCTCCTGCGGGAAACCGCAGACGTTGGAAGCCCGAACCGAGCGGAGAACACCCACCTGCTTAAAGTGCAGGTTATCTTAATGCCCGATACGGCAGGGTGGGTGGCATGCTGCCACACCCAATACGAGAAATTTAGTTTCAATGTAAAACAGAGTCGGCAGACCCGACCGAAAGCTTGCAATTTATTGTAACGATTCGGCATGCTGCCACACCCAATACGAGAAATTCAGTTTCAATATAAAACAAGGTCGGCAGACCCGAC
>JAZUNC010000211.1:0-11458 GCA_045603945.1 Acutalibacteraceae bacterium
CGATTTTAAGCCACTCGCCGTTCTGGCCGTCACGAACTATCGACGGCTCACCCCTTTCAAGAATAGGGTTGTTTATCATCCAGTTCTCAAGCGTGTCCTCCCGAAGGCCGAATTGTCCTTTTAAATATATCTTATTTCCCATATTTCATCTCCTTTAAGCTGTTCTCTTCCAGCAGTAATAAACCTCATAGGGTGGCATATTGTTGTGGGCGACATTACCGCCTGTATAGCCTATTCCTCCGCTGGAGCCGATGGTCGGATTCTCTTTGACATTCTCTATCGCATCTAATTTAAGCTTAATTGCCCAATCTGGTTGATAGGTAGCATCAAAAGCCGTTGTGCCGAACGCCTTAATAACAGAGTGGCTGTGGGCAGGCATGTGTGCATTTTGTAGCTGAACCGTTGCGGCACCACCGGTACTTCCGGCAGAATACTTATCTCCTGCTGCCAGAATAAACTTATCTTTCACCCTCTCCCAGCTCCCGCCGAAAAGCAATGATGGGTCGGTAGCAGCTGCACTCCAGTAAAGACTTCCCACTGGATGAGCCGCAAGCAACACCGATTCAACTTGTACGCGGTTTTCAGAGTCTCCGCCCATAAAAACAAACTCAGTTCCTTCCTCTAACACTCGCCTTGTTTCCTCGGTCTGTTCTGCAAGCTCGGTCACTCTTTTAAGGTGTTTAGCCGTTGCTGTTACCTTTTCTGTCGCGGAGGCAACCTTAATTTCAAGCAAATCGTTAGCACGCTCGGCCCTCGCCTCAAAATTGCTTAACAGCTCCTCGGCTTTTTTATCGAGACTGTCGAGCAAAGTTTTTTTATTTGAGGTAGAAGTAAAAAGACTGATAGGTGAGGCTGTATAATAAAGTTTTATCTGTGCCCTGTACAGCTCGTTTAAAACTTTGTGGTTCTCTTTTAATATCAGTCGTAAAACCGTTACGGTGTCAAGACCCGAGTAGGTCATATCAGAGGTAAGGTAATATGGGTCCGAAAGAAGAGAAATGTCCTGCTCTTCTCCAAAAAAGCACTCGCCTGAGGCGGTAAAGGTATCTACTTTATATCGAACCTCAAAACCGTCCTTCTGAGCCCGTTCGATAGTCGATAGCAGTTCCTCGTCAGGGGTGAAAATCAAGGCTGTTGCTCTGTGCTCTCCCTGTATTCCCCCAAATTGCGGTTCCGCGGGAAAAACTCCCTGAGCGGTAAGGGTATAATTTATGATTTTTTCCACTTTTTCACTTCCTTATAGCTTATTTAAACTTTTGTATTCTACTGCTAACGAGTCAAGAACAAAGCCTCCTGAAAAGTTTAGCTTTGCTATAGGCTCGGTTGTATAACAGCCGCAGAGAAAATAAGAACTGTTGTTTTTAAAGCAACCTTTAGTGCGGACAAGAGGTTTATTTCGGTCGCAAACTGTCAGCAAAAGCTCTGAGCCTTTTCCGTTTGCCCTTATGCTGAAGAGCCGTTTACGCTCAGGGCTTTTTTCAAACAGGGGAACTGTGCAGCCTGCCTTTATAGGGTGAGAAGATAAAGAAATTGTGTTCCCATAGATTTTCAAAGTGTGGTCCGTATTGCCCGAAAACATCATAGGATATATAAAGTATTCGTTATTTTCAAAATACTCTGCAAAAAGAACTGTGTCGCCTAAATATGAAAAACCGTTTAATATTTTTGCAGGAAAGTTCCATTCTCCATAGGTGTAGACATCGTTATTTTTCTCTATCATCAGGGCGTTTTTATTGTCAATGAGCAAATACACCCCGTCATAAATTAAAGCGAAGCTTTTAGCGGTTACCGACAGCTCAAAACCGTAGAGCTTTTCGGTTTTATAAGAGGTGTTGCCTGAAACTTTGTATATATTACCGTCAGGCGAGGCATAAATGATGTCACTGCCTAAAAGAGCTATGCTTTTAGGCAGGGGAGAGCTTATGAGATTTACCGCTTTTTTAAAGGAAATAGGATAAACTCCGCTGTTTTCTGCCGCTTTTAAAGAGGAAACAATCTCGGATTTTCCGTTTAACGGCTTTATATCAGCCGAATACATTTCATTCTCTTTAAAGGCAATAAGCTGTCTGTCTTTGATAATCAGTCTGGTTATTTCCTTAGAGGCTTCCCCCAAGGTTATTTGACCCGATTCGGGGAAATAAAGCGGGTTATGAGGACTGTTTGTAACTATCTGGGACGGGTATAGAGAGCTTGCGTAAAACACCGAAATATTAGAGCCCTCTGTCATAGCATCCCCATCTAAACGACAACACTTTGTCATCGAAGCCACCTTTAGGCTATGCCCCTCCACGGTTTTATGTGCCGTGAAGCAAAGGTTGTTAAGCTCGCCTGTGTAGGGAGGAGCCCAAACAGTGCTGACATCGGTAAAGTGAACTCTGCCCGTGCTTCGGTCGCAGTGCATAGTTATCTTTTTACCGTCTATACTCACCGCATCAGAGCTGGTGCAGTCGGAGAAGATTTTCCACACATAGTTTTTTCTCCCCAAAACAAATTCGCACTTTACAAGCTCGTTATCCAGCGTTGTATAAGGCAAAGCAAAGGCATAGGAGGCAGAGTCGGAGGTGTAATAGGCTTTAAAACCTGCTCCAAGTAGATTTTTACTTTCGGGCATAACAGGGTCTGGTAATCTCAGCGGCTCGCCGAAGGGAGCGGCATTATGGTAGCTTTCACCTCTGCCATATCCAAGCACCGCAGGGGAATATATATCAGAGCTGTCTATCAAAATCCAGTTATCAAATTCTTTTGAAAGCTCCATAACCCTTATAAAATCCGGATAATCACCCCCGTAGACCTGTCGTGTAATAAAATAAATACCGCAGCCAAAGGTGGGTGCACCGCTGAAAACCGTAAAGCTTTCGGGATAGCCGAATATATCATAAGAAGCCCGCGTGAAATCTATGGCACCGATGTCTGTTGTCTTACCGTCCGAAAAAACAAGCCTCATATTATAGCTTATGTTGCCCATTAGGTTATCTGCCACACTTATTACAACCCTTCCGTAATGTCCGTTAAAGTAAATATAGCAGTCGGTACATATAAAGGACATATCAAGTGCCCAGTTGTTATCTCTTTTAAATACCAGCTTTTCCTTTTCACAAATCAAACCCTTTCTGCAATGAACACTGCCGTCCTTTAATATACTGTTTTGTGTTGTGACCTCCTTTAAAGAGGAGGGGAAGATATGCTTTCTTTTTATATTTGCTGTGACAGCATCAAATCTCATACCCAGTCCCCCTTAGGTAAAACATCCCGCACACGGTGGTTTTTGCCGTTGATTTTCGCCAGCTTACGGCTATAAAGCTGTGACATTGCATTTCTGCCCGATTCATCTCCAAGGGCGTTGCATATCAGCATTGCCGTACCAAAGGTTAAAGCCTGTCGGTGGTCGGGCGAGGAAATACCTGTGTTTTCGGCCAAGGAGGAAAGGGGAAGAAAGCCCAGCTCCTCAATAACAGCGTTTATCAGCGGCAGTCCTATAATTTTCAAATTTTCGTCAGGTTCATTAATTCCAATAAGCCTTGTGGAATTTATAAGAAGCTCATATCCGTTCATTTGAAACCTCCTTGTTAAGCTCGTCTATAAGGGGCTGAACATCGGGAACAATCCCTGAGGGAAGCCTTTTAATATACTGTGCAGGTGTTATTGCCCCGCGGTCGAGAAGCTCTGCAAGAGCCGTCGCCTGTTCCTTTTCTCCCCGTGTTACACCCTCGCTCGCCGTTACGGTTACCGTAAGCACAAGGTCTTTGTATCTCGATGCATCAAATGGGAAGTACCATATACCGTTATCGTCCGAAACCTTAAGACACCGTTTGCCGTACATCGAGAAGAAAAACTCTGCCCAAATAAGGGAAATATCCTCAACAAAGGCATAATACCTGTTTTTTAAGGGAATAAGATGCTTCGCAGAGGCTTCTCTCAGCTCGATTATTGCCGAGGTGTTTGAGGCCTCAAGGTCGCCGAGAGAGGCCTCGTTTGCCCCGCACTGTGTCAGTGTATTTTCTATAAGATTGTTTACCGACTGGTTATAGCCTGCCGAATAATCTGGGGGTGAAACAAATTTTACAGCCGAGCTTATATCCTCTGCCGTGCCGTATGCCTTTATTATCTGACCCGGCTCGTTGGTAATATCTCCGCTTATAAGGTCTCCGTTTACCACCATAAGGGGCATACCTGACGACATAGCCGACCAAACGCTTGCCGTTATCATACGGTTTATTGCTATCTGGTTGGGAATTATGTAGGTTATTTCGCTGTCGCCGTAAATACAGCCGTCGCGTCTCTCCCAAGCGAAGACAGATAACGGATATACCGATATTCCCATACAAAAGGGCGGACGAATGATTTCTTTTTCGGTAACCTTGGTGGCATACACCTTAATGTTTCCGCAGCTGTCTGCCGCCTTATAAAGCTTTGTATAAAGGGTGAGCTTTGTATCACCCTTTTGCATAATGCGGTTGGCAGCTTCCTTTGAAGCACCGTAGCGTAATGCCTGAGCGGCTATATCTGCCGATGTCTTTTCCTCTGTAAGAATTATATAGGGTTGCTTTTGCAGTTCGGTAACGGCAGGGTCGCCAAAATAGACATCCTCTATTTTAAGACGTTCGCAAACAATGTCGCCGAGAATGGGAGTACCACCTCTTCTGTCGGCGAAAAGGCCTGTTTTAATTTCGGGGTCAAAGTATGTATATACAACTCCGGTTCCTCTGATGTAAGCATCCCTAAGTGCAGAATCCAAAATGCCTTCAAGCTTAACGCGGCAGGCAGTGGTGTTTCGGTAGGAATCAAGCACCGAAATCATAAGCCCTACCTCGTTTTGAGATTTTAAGGGTGCAAAAATAGAATTATCGCTTTTCGACAGCTCCTTTCTCTGTCCCAGAATGTTGTCCTTTACTGCAAGATTCTGCGAAAAGCCCTCTGCACAGTAGTTGACCGACAGGTGATTTCCTTCAAGCTGAGCTATTTTATAATCACCTATACGCTTAATAATGTTATGACGCACTAAAGGTCTGTCCTCTCCGCAAGCCGCACCGTGCCACTGATCGCCTACATAGAATCTTTCGTTTATGCGGTTTTGTTCATATAGTCCCCGTTTGCCTATAGAGGATTTAAACCGTCTTGCTTTTTCATATTCTGCAAATATTTTTTCGGGACTGATGTTCAAAAATCTCCCTCCTTTTAAAATTGCCTTTCCCTATGAATGACTCGCAGGGAAAGGCTTATTGTTTTATTCTACGGTTACAGTAGCAATATCTGTTTTAACGGTATTGTTAAGGTCAGCAGTAACCTTGCAGAAATAGTAATGCTCGCCCGCGGTAAGGTCCTCGGGGAGGTTGTAGGTGGCATCGGTAGCATCTGCTATTTTGGCGGCACCCTTTCCTGTCGCGGTTTCGCACTTATACCACTGGTATGTAAGTGCACCGTTGGAAGATGCATTTACAACAAGAGCTTCAGATACAGCTCCCTGAGCGGTAATAACATCAATAGGCTGGTTTATAATGGTTACAGGTGCCGAAATCCAAGCCCAAACGCAGTCGGAGGCAGAGGCCTTTACAAACACATCGTAATAAATACGGTAATCGAACTTGTAAGCATCGGCATCAACATTCTGTTCGGGGGTAAAGATACGCATCTTTTCGGTTTTCTTAACAAGGTGAGCTGCAGATTTAGGAAGCACCAGCATAAAGATAGCACCTGCTTCATCTGCAGGCTTGAAGCCACCTGCCTCAGAGGTGTTAAAACGGTAAGCCGTTTTCATTCGCTCACTCACTACGGGAATAATAGCTACGCCGTTTATAGACTTGACCTTGAGATTTACCTCTCCCTGCTTGAAATCGGACACGGTAATCATACGAGTCAGCTCGTCAGAGGACATAAGTGCGGCATATGCAACCGAGTCCATAAAGCAGACAAGCTCTTCATCATAGCCGGCTACAGCCTGAACCTGGTTAACAAGCTGGATAAAAGCCTCGTAGGGTGCAGACATATCACCCTCTATAAGATTACCCTTGGCTTTTGCAAGGGTGCCTAGCTTTGAAAGAACATAAGCATCGCATTCGGGAATCACCTTGGTGCGAACATATTCACCTAAGATTTTTCCTGCAAGGGAAGCAATACCTGCCTCGTCCATATCCTCGCGGTCTATCTGTAAGGAACGGGCACGGTCCATAGACATTGTATAGGAGGTGTTGGAAACGGTAACTGCACCGTTTTTAAAGCCCCCTGCACGGTCATAATCGGTGAGCCCCTCAAACTCGACATCGGGAATGATTACGGTTTTCGCACCTACAAATCGGGTGCGGAGTGCGTTGTCTGCAAAAAATGCAGTTGCACTTTTTGCCTCAAAGACCTTGTCAAGCTCTGAGGAATAAATTTCTGCAGAAGCAATAGAATTAATAGACATATTTTTCTCCTTTGTTATTTTTATTTACCCCAAACACCCTTTAAAAATTCGGTGTCTGCGGCATCTCGGCTAATGCCCGAGGACAGTGAACCGAGGCTGAGCTTCTTAGACGCTTCACGGCGAAGAAGCTCCTCGTTGGCGGCAACCCTTTGCCTATGCTCGTAAAGCAGATATTCAAATAACAGTCCTGTTCCTTTAAGCTCTGCGGCTGTTTTGACTTCATCTGGCAATTCGTCATAGGAGGCATCGGGGAATTCGGCTTTAAGGGCGGCAAATTCGTCGGGACGGTCGGCGGCTTCGAGTTTTAAAAGCTTTTCGGCAAGCTCGCTATTGCCACCGCATTTATCCAAAAGCTCGGTAAGCTGTTTGTCCCGTTTTTTACCCTCAAGACGCGAGATATAGTCGGAAACCGAAAGCCCCTCGCCTTTAGATAAGGCTTTAAGCTTTTCAAGGTCTGAGGCAATAAGGTCAAATTTCATCCCTTTTTGTGCCAGTGTTGCCGCCTCGTCGAGGGAAAGCCTTTTAATTTCTTTGTTAAACTTGACCTCGACAAAGGCTGATTCGGTGTTGCCCTTTAAAGGTGTGGTTTCCTCCGATTCGGGCGGTAAATTTCCCTCTGGGGGCTCTGGTTGGCCCTCAGGTGTAAGATTTACATTTTCTTCCAATATTATCATCCTTTCTTTTTATTAGAACGAGGAGATACCTCGGTTCACTCTTGTTCGGTGCCGTCGTAGCTTAAGAAGTTTTTAAGCTCCTTATCGGACAGCAGAGTTCTTTCTTTATAAGAATATTTACAGGGACAAGCTGTGCTTTTTGTCATAGAGCCGGCAATAACTCCAAGCACAAAAAGAAGTGCCCCGAAAATAATAAGACCTGCAGTTATCATACGTCCCAACCTCCCTTCAGTTCTTTAGAATATCCTGTAATTTCGCTTTGTGATGAGAGCTTAACGTCGTAAAATGCATACCTCATAGCATCCATCAAATGGTTGTTTTTATCTATGGGAAGATTATCGCCGTTTTTATCCCAACAGTAGGCACTTAGCTCTGCTATTGTGTTTTTGCAGGATGGATTGACCGTGATAAAATATTCGCTTATGGTCATAATTCCGTTAATAATGCTGTCCTTGCCTTTAACCGAGGGCACTATTCGGCGGATACCCAGTCTTTTAAGGTCGTCGTTGCTCTTGGGCTCGGCAGAGTCCGCCCGTATACGCTCCTTTGCATAGCCCTTTTCGGTTATAGCTCTGGCAATATCGCAGTTGAGCATTCTTCGTCGGTAGATTTCGTCAAAAATATATATTTGTTTGGTTTTTCTGTTCACCTTAAAGGCAATAAAAGCAGTAGGGTCGCTGGTGTAGCCGTAATCTAGCCCGAAAAATGCCTGCCATTCTTCGCCTGAAGTGTCTATAACCCCTTCTTGCCAGTTTTCATACACAAGTCCCTCGGCAATTCCCCATTCTCCCAAGCCCGAAACGGCATAACGTCGCGGATGCTCGGTGCGAAGCCGCAGGAAAACATTGCGGTCGGTATCGTCGAGGAATTCATTTATAAGGTAGTTTGTGGAATAGGTGTCGGTATCGGGCAAAGCTTGGTCGAAGAAACGCTTTTTTAGCCAATGCTTTTCATTCCACGGGTTAAAGGTTATGGTGGTCTGCTTGAAAAGAGGCTGGGGAATACTGCCTCGAGGCACCGAAAGGTCAAGCTTTTCAAAATCCTCTAAGCTGTCTATCTCATAAGCCTCCTCAACCCAAACAAAGTTCAGATACCCTTTTTCTACCGTGGTGGAAGCAAGCTTTAAAACATCGTCAAAGCCGCGGAAGATAATTTTTTGTCCCGTGGGCAGATAGGTCATCTCCAAAGGCGACACCGTGTTTTTGAACAGGTGAGATACATTTAGCCTTTCCTGTGCCCATTTTAGCTGGGCGAAGGTGGAATCTCTGTGGGTGTTCATAACTGCTCGCACCACCAAAATATTGCTTTCGGGATACTTCATAAGGCGGTATATTAGATTTAGTGCAGTTGTGGCACTTTTTTTACTGCCCTTACCCCCCTTTAGCACGCGGTAGCGTTTTTTACTGTTCCAGAAGCCGTCATATCCGCCCCCTACCACCTCACTCAGCTTTATCTCTGATATCATCTATAAGTATCACACCCTCTCTCGGAGCCTCTGTAGGTACCGTTCTTGCTGTAATTTCCTTTAAGGCAGAAAGGTCACCCTTTACCGCCTTTTCATAAAGAGCAAGGGCAAGCAGGGTCATTTTTGTGGGATTTTTCACTTTTACTCCGCATTGTTCAAGACGGAGCTTTTCCTCCTCGGTAGCTTTTAGTTTTAAAAGCATCGACAATTCCTTTTGAAAGGAGCTGTTTACCCCATTGTTATGACCCCCTTGTCTCAATTTGCAAGGTAATTTTAGCAATAAAAAAACCGGTTGACCACGACATAAATCGTGGTCAACCGGACATAAAACAGGGTGTCAAGGACATATTTTAAATTTTTTAGACAGCTTTTATTTTCTTCCTATTTTAAGATGGTCGAAACAAAGCAGCAGCAGTCCTATAAAAATGTATACCGTAGCGGCAAGCGCTATAATTCCGCCAATATTGCCACCCTTACTTCCTTCGCCGCAAAAATAGATAAGTGTACCCTTTGCAAGGCAGGATATAAAATAGATAAGAAAATAACCTACTGCCGAAAGCCAAACGCTTTTTTGGGGATATGAAAGGGGAAAGATATATTTAAGCATGCTACTCTTCCTCTCCAAAAGCTTCTGCGGCTTTAATCATAATAGCACATTCAATGCGTTTTTTATGAAGCTCACAGCCCAGCTTGTATACACCGTTTACGCTGCCTGTAGAATTGTAGGCATTGGCGGCACATCCACCCGAGCAGTACATTCTTGCAAAGCAGTTATCACATTCGCTGTGCGAATATATGTTGCACTGCTTGAACTGCTCGCACACCTCAGCGTTAGAAACACCGTCAAACACATTTCCCAGCTTGAAATCAGGGTTTCCGACAAACTGATGGCAGGGATAAAGGTCGCCCTCAGGGGTTACCGCCATATATTCTGTACCTACTCCGCAGCCCGAAACACGCTTTACAACGCAAGGACCGCCGTCAAGGTCTATCATATAATGGTAGAAGGTAAAGCCTTCACCCTTTTTGTTTCGCCTTATCATTTCCTTTGCAAGGATTTCATACTGCTCTAAAAGGTGGGGCAGATCCTCCTCTTTAAGGGCATATGGGGCGGTAGGCTCAGCTACAACAGGCTCGATAGAAATTTCTTTAAAGCTCAAATCTGCCATATGTAAAATATCTGCCGCAAAATCCTTATTAAAAGCGGAGTAGGTTCCTCTGATATAATAATCCTTGCCGCCGCGGGTCTCTACAAATTTCTGAAACTTTGGAACAATATTATCGTAAGATCCGCCGCCACCGCGATTGACTCTCATACGGTCGTTTACCTCTTTTCGGCCGTCGAGGGAAAGCACAACATTGCTCATTTCCCTGTTGCAGAAATCCATTATTTCGTCTGTCAGAATTACACCGTTAGTGGTGTAGGTGAATCGGAAATTTTTACCCGCCGCCTTTTCTATAGACCTGCCGTACTCAACAAGACGTTTTACAACCTCAAAGTTAAGTGAGGGCTCTCCGCCAAAAAAGTCAACCTCTAAGTTTTTACGGGTGCCTGAATTTTCTACAAGGAAATCCAAGGCTTTTTTACCCACCTCAAAGCTCATAAGCCCGCGGGGTCCGTGATATTCCCCCTCACAGGCAAAGCAATACTTACAGGCAAGATTGCAGTCGTGGGCAACGTGAAGACATATTGCCTTAATTACCGACTGACGTTTTTTAAACTGAGAAGCCAAAGCTCGGAATTTATCTTCGGTGAAGAGCTTTCCCTCAGCTTTTAGCAGCTCGATGTCTTCAAAAACACCCTCGATATCCTGATCGGTAACGTCAGGGCGGTGGTGGTATTTTTTGAGAATGTCGGTCTTTATTTCGTCCTTGCTTTTGTGTTCATAGTCCGAAATAATATCGTATGCCACCTCGTCCACAACATGGACACAGCCTGAATTTACATCAAGGATGATATTATATCCATTAAGTTTATATGCGTGTATCATTTATAATTCCTTCTTACAGAAAAATTGCCGCAGATTAACTGCGGCAAAGCTTAAAAGCTTTAATTATTTGCTCTCTTTGCACTTTTCGCACTGCTGATTAGCAACAGAGCAAGAAGTCTTGCTTGCAGACTGGCAAGAGGTCTGGCATTCGCCGCAGCCACCTGTCTTTGCAGAAGCCTCGAGGTTACGAGAAGATAAAGTCTTAATTCTTTCCATTTATAAACCCTCCTTGGGATAGTTTTATTTTTATTAATGCTATCATATTTTTAAGCGTTTGTCAAGAATTGAGTATCAGCTTATTCTATAGTGTCCAACAATATCGTCTGAGCGTTCAAGAATATCTTCTTCATATGACGCTTGCATAGGGTTTCCGTGATGGATAACAAAAGGCACGCCGTTATGGTTGCGTTTGTCCGAAACTATTCCGATATGCAGTTTAAACACCACAATATCTCCGCCCTGCCACTGTGTAATATCCTCAACATCGGTTGTCAAAGATATTGCATTGTTATCTAGATAAGCTTTAATATTATTGACCCTTCTGAAATCTATATTTTTATCAACAATGTCAATATTATAGCTTTCTTGGTTTTTCTTTATATCCTCGTTTAAAAGCTCCATAAGGTCATAGCCTGCCCCTAACATACCAAAGGCTATTACATCTGTGCAAACTCCGTATTGGTCATCGGGATAGCCGCCGGCATAATATTTGCTTTTATACTGCGGCTTTGTAGCAATGTATTTGCGAACACTGTTAAGAATATCTGTCTGGTCGTCGATACCGTCGCCGTCAGCATCGGTCTGGCTTTTGTAGGTATCAATATTAAAATGAGCATTTGTATACTTTCTGTGGGGAATATAATTAAACAGGTAAAGCACATATAAGGCAATAGACGAAAGTATGAGCAAAATTGTAATTATTATAAAT
>JAZUNC010000212.1:0-5267 GCA_045603945.1 Acutalibacteraceae bacterium
AATTCCTCTCCATCACGGCAAAAACACCACATAACTCACGGTTCCTGCGGCCTCGGTTAATACTGCTCAATACACACTGGAGGTTTTAAGAAAAGGAGCGGTTATTGCCTCCACCAATTATACAGGTTTGTACCAGCAGGACGGTACTTGGTATTATGTTAAAAATGCTCAGGTAGACTATACCTATAATTCTTTGTGCAAACGAGGAACAATATGGTATTATGTTAAAAACGGAATGATAGACTGGTCTGCCGAAACAGGCGTTAAATATCAAAACAGACTTTACTATGTTAAAGACGGAAGATTAAATAGGGAAAAGAACTCACTGTTTAAACATAACGGAACTTGGTATTATGTAAAGAATGGAGTAGTTCCCATCACAGGCACCACCCTGGTAAAACATAATGGAAGTTGGTACTATGTTAAAAATGGGTTAGTAGACTTTACCTACAACAGCCTTTATAAATATAACGGCGCCTGGTATTATATAAGCAATGGTAGAATGCCCACAAACTATACAAACCTTGTAAAGCACAATGGCGCTTGGTATTATGTTCAGAATAGCAAGTTAGCCTCCAACTACACCGGCCTTGTTAAGTACAACGGTGCTTGGTATTATATAAATAAGGGCAAAATGCCCACAAACTATACAAACCTTGTAAAACACAATGGAAGTTGGTATTATGTTCAGAACAGTAAGGTGAACTTCACCTATAAAGGGCTTTATAAGTATAACGGAGTTTGGTACTATATTGCAAACGGTAAAATTGATTTTTCCTACAGCGGAAAGGTTCTCCATGCAGGAAAATACTACACCGTTAAAAACGGCAAGCTTGCTAACTAAAAAATGCTCACACCTTTGGGTGTGAACATTTTTACATCTGATGTGTTTTATTGTTCCTTTATAAGCATCGATACATCTATAATTCCGCCGTGTACCGAGCTGTCGAGATTTTTGATTTTATAGCCTGAGCCGATATTAGTTGTAGAGTAGAACAGGGGATAGCAGCGGTATTCGCTGTATAAGCTGTTGCTTACTGCCGCTGCATCATATAAGTCATAACCAAGCTTGGAATTATATGCCGAAACAGTTCCCGTAGGAGCGGTAAAAGGGATGATAATTATATCATAATAATTTCCATAATAGGATGCCGCAATAGAGGAAGTTGAGCTTTCCTCGATGTTAATGAAGCAGCTTAGTGTCTGTTGCCAGTGGGCAGCTATCGCCTTTGCCACCGAGAGGCTTACATCATCTGCAGGGTGGGTTATGCTTATTCCCTCAAGAGTTGCTCCGTCAAGCACCTTGCCGCTATATATACTCGCGGCTGCTTCGGGATCATATTTAATGTTATTGTCAACATTAGGTAAATCCGAAACCGATAACACATTGGGGTAAATTGTTTTTGCATTTCTTTGGGTGCCTGAAAGCACCGATTTAAGGCTGTTGTGACTTACGGAAGTTAGCAGTGCTTGACGAATATCCTTGTCTATCTTTTCGTTTATAAATAAGGTATAGCAGCTGTCCTCAACGGCAAGCACCTTGAACCCACCTGCCGTCACAGAGCTGAATTCTTCGGTCGAAACATATACAAGATCGGTATTATCGTGTTCAAGCATAGTTTTGGCATCATCATCGCCGCAGGTGTAGTAAATTCTCATAGAATTCGCTTCGAAGTTCCCATTATAATCGAGATTCTTTGCGAGGCGTATTAGGAACTTGCTTTCGGTGGTCCATTTTCGTATATAATATGAACCGTTAGAGGGTGTAGTATCAAGGGTAAGACCGTATTTGCCCTTGCAATTTGTAAAATATTCCTCGTTACAGGGCATTGTAATGGCAGTGGTAAGCACCTTTTCAAACTCTGCGTCCTCACGCTCAAGCTCAATTTTCAGTGTGTATTGGTCAACAGCTGTCACACCCAGAGCCGAAAGCGGTGCTTTTCCGTTGTTAATATTTTCGGCATTAACTATGGAAAACAGCGAATTTGCAAAGGGTGCCTTGGTCTCTGGGTCAACTGCTCGCCTGAAAGCAAAAACATAATCAGCGGCAGTAACCTTGGCTCCGTCAACCCAATTGGCATCCTCTTTAAGCTTGAAGATATAGGTGTTGCCGTTTTTTGTGACGGACTCTGCTCCCGATGGGACTATCTTGCCTTCTTTGTCATAACGAAGAAGTGTGTCGAAGAGGGAACGCACCACAGTTAGCTCCTCATCAGTATCGGCAAGCTGAGGGTCAAGACAGTTTGGCACGGTGTCAAAATCTATATAAATAAAAGCATCCTTGTAGTCTTCTCCGCAGGAGGTCAGACAGGAGCAGAACATAACTGCACAAAGCAGGAAAGCAAGTGTTTTAATGAATCGCATCGTTTTCATCCTAATCTGTTAATATAAAATAAATTATATTATATATTATAAATTTTTTCAACAATTTTATGTTTGTAAAGAAAAATACTTGACAGAACGGTCTTGATGTACTATAATACATCAAGCAAGTAAATATCTTGACAGAGGTGTTTGTTTTGGCAGTTAATATCTATGTGTCGCAGTTGCTTGATTGTTACGGGTCAATCTTGCCCGAAAAACAGCTTCGAATACTCGACGGATATTATAATAACGACCTCTCCCTCGCCGAAATTGCAGAAAATGAGGGTATATCCCGTCAGGGTGTAAGCGACTTTGTAAAACGCGGGGAAGCCCAGCTTACAGAGCTTGAACAAAAGCTTCACCTATGCGAAAGGGTGGCGGAGCTTAAAAGTGCCGCTAACAGGGTGCGAAACGGCGAAACAATAAGCGAGCTGCTTGATATTATCGATAAATTGTAAGAAAGAGGTGACATTATGGCGTTCGACAGCCTTTCAGATAAGCTTAGTAGTGTGTTTAAAAAGCTTCGTTCTAAAGGTAAGCTTCACGAGGGCGATGTAAAAGAAGTAATGCGTGAAATACGTCTTGCTCTTTTAGAGGCTGATGTCAGCTATAAGGTCGCTAAGGATTTCACTAATTCTGTAGGCGAAAAGTGCGTAGGCGAAAAGGTTATGGAAAGCCTTACCCCTGCACAGACGGTAATTAAAATCGTCCGTGACGAGCTTACCGCTTTAATGGGTAATGAACAGGCACGTCTTAAAAACGCTAATCGTATACCCACAATAATAATGCTTTGCGGTCTTCAGGGTTCGGGTAAAACTACCCATGCCGCTAAACTTGCTAAGCATCTAAAGGCAAAAGGACATCGTCCCATGCTTGCCGCCTGCGATATTTACCGTCCTGCAGCTATAGATCAGCTTAAGGTCTTGGGCGAGCAGATAGGTGTACCTGTTTTTGAAAAAGGCACACAAAAGCCCGAAATCACCGCTCAACAGGCCGTAAGCTATGCGAGAGATTACGGTCACGACTATCTTCTCCTCGATACGGCAGGTCGTCTGCATATTGATACAGAGCTTATGGATGAGCTTCGACGTATAACCGAATCGGTAGAGGTCGATAATATCCTTCTTGTAATCGATTCAATGGTCGGTCAAGACTCGGTAAATATAGCAAAAGCCTTTAACGATATACTTGAAATAGACGGCGTAATACTCACTAAGCTTGATGGTGATACCCGCGGTGGTGCTGCACTCTCTGTGCGTGCCGTAACGGGAAAGCCCATTATGTATGCAGGTGTTGGTGAAAAGCTCGACGATCTTGACGAGTTCCATCCCGACCGAATGGCATCACGAATCCTCGGTATGGGCGATGTGCTATCTCTCATTGAAAAGGTCGAAACCGAAATCGACGAGAAAAAAGCCTTGGAAACGGCAAAACGTCTTGAGGAAAATAAGTTTGATATGAACGACCTGCTTGACCAGTTCGAGCAGATAAAGAAAATGGGCGATATAAAAAGCCTTCTTTCGATGATTCCGGGTATGAATAAAATCAAGGATGAGGATATCGACGAGAGGGGAATGGTCAGAACAGAGGCTATAATTAAGTCAATGACCAAAAAAGAACGCTCCAAGCCAGACATTCTAAATGCATCTCGTCGCAGACGAATTGCCGCAGGTGCAGGCGTTACTGTAGAAGATGTAAATAAACTTATGCGTCAGTACGAGCAGATGAAAAAGATGTTCAAGCAGATGAAGGGCAAAGGTGGAAAACGCAGAATGGGCGGTTTCAAAATGCCCCCTGGAATGCCACCAATGTAAGGTTAATCAAGAGTTTTCTCTTAATTATAAATTAAAAATTTTATGGAGGTGTACTATAATGGCAGTTAAGATCAGACTTCGCAGATTAGGTGCTAAAAAAGCTCCTTTCTACCGTGTTGTTGTTGCAGATTCTCGCTATCCCCGTGACGGACGTTTCATCGAGGAGATTGGAACTTACGATCCTACTAAGGATCCCGCAGCTATCAACATAGATGGCGATAAGGCAAAGAAATGGATTGCTAACGGTGCTCAGCCTACAGATACTGTTAAGGCTCTGCTTAAAAAGTCCAACATCCTTTAATTGGAGGTAATTCTAAATGAAAGAATTATTAGTATCCATTGCAGCTGGATTAGTTGAAGCTCCTGCAGAGGTTAGCGTTACAGAAGATGCACCCAATGAAGAGGGTGTTATCGTTTATCATCTTCATGTAGCTGAAAATGATATGGGACGCGTAATCGGTAAGCAGGGAAGAATAGCAAAAGCTATCCGTACTGTTATGCGTGCAGCTGCAAATCGCAGCGGCGACAAGATAATGGTCGAAATCGACTAAGCAACCGCAACCCCCATTTTTAATGGGGGTATTAGTTTATATAACAGCAAAAAGGCTGATAGGTGATATAATTGAAAAACAAATTTTTAGAAGCAGGAAAAATTGTAGGTACTCACGGTGTCCGCGGAATGGTCCGTATCCAACCGTGGTGCGATTCCTCTGAATTTTTTTGCAAACTTAAAAAGCTTTATACCGATAAAGACGGCAAGGACAAGCTTACAGTGGTAAAATCCTCTCCCCACGGAAATGTTGTCATAGCATCAATTAAGGGTATTGATTCTATTGAAGAAGCCGAAAAATACAGAAATAAGGTTGTTTATATGGAGCGAAGCGATGCAAAGCTCAGTGAAGGACAGTACTTTATCTGTGACCTTTTGGGCTGTCAGGTCTTCGATGCCGACAGTAATGATCTTCTTGGTGTTATTTCTGATGTAAGCCAAACAGGTGCTAATGATGTGTGGCACATAAAAAAAGAGGGTGTTGGGTATCTCATTCCTTGTATTGACGAGGTTGTAATTTCTGTCGATATTGAGGAGGA
>JAZUNC010000213.1:0-5439 GCA_045603945.1 Acutalibacteraceae bacterium
GTTATGAAATAGAGTTATAGTTAAAATAATCCTCTAAGTTTTATTTAGAGGATTATTTTTTTGTATAACCATTTACTTTTTTGTAAAAATTAGGTTGAATTAATTGCTGTGTTGTATTATAATATAAAAAGATTTGTGCACTAAGGACGTGTTATTAATAATGAAAGAACTCATACAACAAATGAGCACCTTTGAACTGGGTCTTAATGTTACGATTACAGGTTTGGTTCTTGTTTTTTCAATGCTGCTTTTACTTGTAGCCATTCTTATTTTATTTGGCAAAATAAGTGTTGCACTTCAAAATGCAGCCGATAAGAGAGCGGCAAAACTGCGTGAGGAAGCTTTATCTGCTATGGCATCAAGCGAGCCTGATGATGATAAAACGATAGCTGCGGTTGTCAGCGACAACGATGGCTTAAGCGAAGAAGTTGTTGCAGTAATTTCTGCCGCAATTTCCGCTATGTATATGGGCTCGAATAAAAAGCCAGTTATAAAGGCAATTAAGAAATCTGCAGGTAGACGTTCTGCTTGGGCAAATGCTGGTATATCTAATAATACCCGTGCATTTTAAAGAAAGGCGGTAATTAAGTAATGGATGCTTTTATACAAACTCTTATCGGAATTATGGAAGCTTCAGGTTTTTATGCCTTTTTCCAGCCCGAGGGTTGGAAATATGCTGTTATGATAGCCGTAGCCTGCGGCCTTTTGTATCTTGCCATCGTCAAAAAGTTTGAGCCTTTGCTTTTATTGCCCATAGCTTTTGGTATGCTGCTTGCAAACCTGCCTGGAGCAGGCGTTTACCACCCTGAGCTTTGGGATGTTGCTAAGGGTATTAGTTATAGTGATGTATTGCACCATGGCGGTGTATTGGATATACTTTATATGGGCGTCAAGCTAGGTATATATCCGCCCCTTATCTTCCTTGGAATTGGTGCTATGACCGATTTCGGACCTCTTATTAGCAACCCTAAAAGTTTTCTGTTAGGTGCTGCGGCACAGCTTGGCATATTTGTTGCTTTTATTGGAGCTCTTGTATTAGGCTTTACAGGTCCCGAAGCAGGCTCCATTGGTATTATTGGTGGTGCTGACGGTCCTACAGCGATTTTTGTCACATCAAGACTTGCACCTCAGTTGTTAGGTCCTATTGCTGTTGCAGCATACTCGTATATGGCACTTATTCCATTTATACAAAAGCCCATTATGCGTCTGCTTACAACCAAAAAGGAAAGACTTGTTCGTATGTCTGAACTACGCACCGTTAGCAAGACCGAAAAAATCATTTTCCCCATTATGGTAACTATAATCGTATCTCTGCTTATTCCTGATGCTGCTACTCTCGTTGGTATGCTTATGCTAGGTAACCTTATGAAAGAATCCGGTGTTGTTGAGCGTATTTGTAAGACAGCTCAGAACGAGCTAATGAATATTATTACAATATTCCTTGGTACTACTGTCGGTGCTACTACCAATGCAGATAGTTTTCTTAAGTGGCAGACAATCGGAATAGTTGCTATGGGACTTGTTGCTTTTTGTATTGGTACATCAGGTGGACTGCTTTTCGGCAAGCTTATGTATATCTTTACAAAAGGAAAAGTTAATCCTCTTATCGGTTCTGCAGGTGTTTCTGCCGTTCCTATGGCAGCACGTGTTTCTCAGCAGGTTGGTCAGGAAGAAGATCCAGGTAACTTCCTGCTAATGCACGCTATGGGACCTAATGTCGCAGGTGTTATAGGCTCTGCTGTTGCAGCAGGTATTCTTATTCAGATGCTTGGTTAATTTAACATTAAAGGTGATAAAGCTAAAAAACTTTATCACCTTTTTTCTTTTATTTTTTCATTTTAGAAAGGGGATTAGAATCAATAGCATTTTTTACCTGTGCATCGGCTACATGGGTGTAAATTTGCGTCGTACCGAGATTTTCGTGGCCGAGAACATCCTGTAGAACCCTGACATCAACTCCACCATGTTGGTACATTAATGTAGCTGCCGTGTGGCGTAGTTTGTGTACCGACAAACCTTGTCCGCCAAGTCCGATTTTTTCTAAATTAGTGTAAACAATATGCTGTACTGTTTTATTGCTAATTCTACGTTTATTTCTACTTATAAATAATGCGTTTTTATGATCAGCAGGGATACCTTCATTGGGTCGAATTTTTAAATAATCGTGTAGGGAAGACCTACAAGCCTCATTAAGATAGATAACCCTTTCTTTATTACCTTTACCAAGAATTCTCAGAGAACCATCTTGTGTTATATCGGTCACATTTAAATTACATAGCTCAGAAAGACGCATACCGCAATTTAAAAACAATGTTATAATACAATAATCTCTGATACTATTAGGGTTGTCGCCATTTTTTACTGAATTTAGTAATTTTATCGAATCATCTAAAGAAAGGTGTTTTGGTAGTGTTTTTTTGAGTTTTGGAGCATCTAATAACTCGGCAGGGTTCTCGTCAATTTGATGTGTTTGCACAGAAAGGTATTTAAAGAACTGACGTAAGGTGGATACCTTGCGAGCTCTTGTAGTTGGATTGTTGCTTCGTTCATCCTTGCAATAAACTAGATATGAGTACAGGTCATTAACATTAATCGTTTTAATTAGCTCTATATCAACATCGTCTATTTTAATTTGATCAAACTCTGCATCGCTTAAAACTTTTCCTTTAATCATTTTAATGTAACGGAAGAAGGTCTGCAGGTCGCGAAAATATTCATCAATAGTTGCTGATGATTTACTTTTAATAGCTTCATTATAAATAAGAAATTGTCTTATAACATCAGAAGAAGCCAACATAAACTCTTTTTTCAAGCTATAACCTCCAATACTGTAGTATGATAACATATATTATTGAACTAAATTTCGCTCCCCTTAATTATACAAAACGTTCATTTTGTATAATTAAGCCTTGTATAGATTATATCACCTTTTGTCGTTAAATGCAAGCAGATTGTTCAAATCTTGGCATATTTCTTTCATAAGGTCTTTTCTTGCTTTAGCAATGATAATCTCTAACCAATCAACCTCATCGGTGTTATGGAAACGATTATAGCATATTTTAGAGTTATAATCTTCTTCAAGCTTAGATGTACGATTATATAAATACTGTATAACAGATATTTTATAACTTATCTTAGACATTACCACAACTCCCATTTTTTCTGCTCCTGAGGACAGAGAGATTTATCAAGAGTATCAAAGCTATTCCAAACAGGACGTGTAAAGCAAATACGAGGTAAACCGCGATACTTATAACCGTCAACGAACTGTTTATCATCTTTTCTGATAAACATAATTTTATCAATACCTCTATACATTACAAAGCCTTTAATCGGTAAGCGTTGCAAGTGAAAAAGTCTATCTGCTCTACCCTTAACCTTTAAGTCTACATCATAATCTTGCGAGAAAACGTCAGCCATATTTTCCATATGACGAAGTATAGAGAAATAACGAGGCTTATTAGATTTTGCAAAGTCTTTAAAATTACGATTATCTAATCCGTTAATTGTACTCTCATCATAAATTACATGGCATCCGTCATCATTGAAAGACATATCATATTTACCGAGGTCTTGTTCTTCAAGCTTATACGCACCGTTAATTTGGACATTAGAAAGTACATTAAAATGATGTTTAATTGATTGCTTAGTTAACCAAGCAGCTATAGAGGTTTTACCACTACCTGGAACGCCAAACCAAATTCTAATACCAGGACGGAATACAACTATATCTCTATGGTCAACAAACATAGTAGCAAGCAACCACCAAGCAACCATTAAAACTATTTTAAGCAGACCACCGCTAATTATAGCATACATCAAAATCATAGGTATGTACTTAATGGCATAAACAAAGTACGTATACTTTTTATCTGCTTTTCGTCTTTTCTTTTCGAGAGATTCTCTTAAAGAATCTATACATTCAACAGGACGACTTCTATTAAATATTTTCATATATCATTTTCCTTTCATCGGGTTAGGTGACCGCCATAATTGTGGCGGTCTACCCTACCCTATCCAAATAATTTTACAAGGCATTTAAAGACAGAAGCAACAACAATGCACAGAATAAGGCCTGCAAAGAAATATTCAATCATTGCTCCATAATCCCAAGAATAATTAGTTGACGTGCCAAGTCTAACATAAAACTCGGGAATACCGATAATCTCACGCAGAGCGTTTATAATTGTTTGCATAAATCATCACCCCTTAGTAAATGCCATAATGCACAATACGGCAAAAATACCGAATAACAATATAACTTGTAGGCTCATAAGTTACCCCCTAATCAGTTTAAATAGGATGCCGAACATCCATATTAAAAGAAAAAGATAAGTTACAAGAGAGCCACTACCGATAAAATTTAAAGGTTGTAAGAAAATTTCCATTAAGTGTGTGCTCCTTTCCAAAAGACAGTTACAACAATCGACAACGCAAGAAAACCGATTATAACATCCATAAAACCAACATTAATACCGCCGACATTTAAAACCATTGAATTTAAAAGATTATACATTTTAGCAAATTGAAGAGTCAAAAAATCAATCCATTCAAGCATTATTTATTCCCCCATCCAATGATTAATTTAGCAACACCTATAGCAGTTACAACTATAATGCACGTACCGACAAAAGACGGAACAAAGCCAAGTAAAAGTGGCGGAACAGTTATTGCTTGAACAACTACTAAAAGCAAAGTAATAATACTATCAATAATATTAGTTATAAAGGTAAAGAGCATTGTAAATAACTCAATTATCCAGTCAAAAAAATCAAGCATTTAATCACCTTTTACCCTTTCCGTTTTTAACAGATGTATTTCTGTTAGTCCTAAAAGCACCACCGATAAAGAAACTCATACCAAGCAAGAAAGCAAATATACCAAGAACAAGCATTAGATTAATTAAATCGTTTATAAAATCGACTTTCAACATTCTATCAAGTATTTTAGTACAAGCCATCAAACCTTTATACAACTTACTATCAGCTGAAAGAATAGTGCCGAAGTCTTTAAACATATTAATAGCTTTATCAATACCGCCTTGATTAGCAGAGTTAATATCACCTTCTACACTTTCAAACTTATTAAAATTACTATTATCAACCGAACCATATTTTGGTATATCGTCACCAGTTAAGATTTGTATATCGTCAGCAACACCAACTAAGGCTCTAAAGCCCGAAACACCCCAAGTAGTCTGATAAAATTTACCATTTCGAGTACAACAAGAAAAAACAATTTTATTAATCTCGCTACAATTATTATCAAGATTTAAATTAAATTCAATATTATAAATACCTAATGGTGTACTTATATAACCAAGTTCACGTGTTTGCGAATATTTAATATCATTATAAGAATAGTGAATTTCAACAGTCCACAAGTACTCGTCAATTTGCTCACCCAAGTCATTTACACCATTATTATTAAAATACAACG
>JAZUNC010000214.1:0-2541 GCA_045603945.1 Acutalibacteraceae bacterium
CCTCTTCCACAAACCACTTGTAAGAGTCCTTCTGTACTTCAATGAGGTTAGGCATATCGATAACTTCATTGATCTTGGAGAAACTCATACGAGTGTTTTTACCAAGCTGGACCGGCTTTACCATTGCTTCAGATGCCATAAGCTTTAATCACTCCTTAATAATTCTGCACGGAAATTCGTGCGGACGACTGACGGAAAATATCGCTTTTTATCGCCATTTGACAGTGTTGTCAGGGTATAATAAGCCATATTGACCCAGTATCAGTAATTACATATTATACAAGGTGTAAAACTCTTTGTCAAGAGTCAAATGCAAAAAATTCCAAAAGTTTTTTAATTGCTTTTGTATTATAAATACGGCTTACAAAGTAATACCGAAGCTAAATGAAAGGGTTGTACAAAGGGCGGTTGTGATATAACAAAAGGCACCGTGCATTTGAGCACAGTGCCTTGAAAATTATTCTTCTATTTCCTTAGCTTTATTTTCCATTATATTACGGAAGTCATCACCCGAAATTTTTTCCTCATGGAAGAGGACACGGGCAACCTCGTTAAGCTGAGCCATATTAGCACGCAGAATATCGAGAGCCTTATTATACTGGGTCATAACGATATTTTCAATCTCTTCATCTATCATTGCAGCTATCTGGTCTGAATAGTTGGGTGTAGATGAGAAATCGCGACCGAGGAATACCTCGTTATTATCGTTTCCGTAAACCACAAGACCGAGCTTTTCACTCATACCGTATTTGGTTATCATCTTGCGGGCAATATCGGTAGCACGCTGCATATCATTAGATGCACCCGTACAAATGTCATCCTGAGTAAGCTGTTCTGCGGCACGTCCGCCGAGAAGCGAGCATATCTGCTCTGTAAGCTGAGTTTTGGAAACATGGCCCTTTTCTTCGGTGGGAAGATACATTGTATATCCTGCCGCCATACCGCGAGGGATAATAGAAATCTGATGGACGGGGTCCTGAGTGGGCAGGAAGTAGGAAACGATTGCGTGACCTGCCTCGTGATAGGCGGTAATCATCTTATCCTTATCCTTAACAACGTGAGACTTCTTCTCTGTACCCATAACCACCTTAATAGTAGCCTCTTCAATTTGAGTCTGGGTAATAGCCTTAAGGCCTGCACGGGCGGCAAGCAGAGCTGCCTCGTTCAAGAGGTTTGCAAGGTCGGCACCTGTAAAGCCTGAGGTTGAATGTGCTATATCCTTAAGATTTACATCGGGTCCTAACGGCTTACCGCGGGAATGCACCTTTAAGATGTCCTCTCTTCCCTTTGCATCGGGATAGTTTACGGTTATCTGACGGTCGAAACGACCAGGGCGGAGAAGAGCACGGTCAAGTATATCGGGGCGGTTGGTTGCCGCCATTACGATAACGCCAGAGTTTTCTCCAAATCCATCCATTTCTACGAGCAACTGGTTAAGGGTCTGCTCTCTTTCATCGTGACCGCCGCCAAGTCCTGCTCCACGCTGACGACCTACTGCATCAATTTCATCAATAAAGATTATCGCAGGGGCATTTTTCTTTGCCTCATCAAACAGGTCGCGGACACGGGAAGCACCCACACCAACGAACATCTCAACAAAGTCAGAACCTGAAATTGAGAAGAACGGTACTCCTGCCTCACCTGCAACTGCTTTTGCAAGGAGAGTTTTACCTGTGCCTGGAGGACCCACAAGCAGTACACCCTTAGGAATTCGTGCACCAAGGTCATTAAAGCGTTTGGGACTTTTAAGGAAATCTACAATTTCTTCAAGCTCCTGCTTTTCCTCGTCTGCACCTGCTACATCAATAAAGGTAGTCTTTCTATTGGGATCTGCCTTTTTGACCTTAGCCTTTCCAAAGCCCATGGTTTTATCCATACCCATAGAGCTGTTCATCTTCTTCATCATAAATATCCAGAAGACTGCCAGCACACCGATAAGTAGGACTGTGGGAAGAAGGCTTATAAGCCAAGAAGTCTCTCCCCCGCTTTTATAGTCCATTTTTATCATATCTTTGGTATTATTGGGGTCAGCCTCTCGAACAGCATCGTTATGCTCTAAAACAAACTCATTGACATCACTGTAGAAAATGCTTGGGTCTGCCACAGTATAACGATACTTTTTACCGTCGGAACGCTTAATATATATAAGCTCACCGCTGTAAAGATTTAACTGATATTCCGAGATCTTATTAGTTTTGACCATTTCCACAATCTCGTAATACTTTGTTTCATCAACACTTCTTGTACTCAGCGATACCACGACGATGGTGATAATAAAAATTATCGGTATTCCAATGTACAAAAGTATGTTGCGTAGGTTTTTCTTCAAGATTTTATCTTCCTTTCTTAAGTTTCACCGTAAACGCTTGGGGAAAGAATTCCGACATAGGGCAGATTGCGGTATTTTTCATCATAGTCAAGACCGTAGCCTACAACAAATGGATCGGGAATCTGAACACCTGAGTAATCGGCTACGATATTTGGTTTTCTACGCTCGGGTTTATCGAGGAATGTGCAGATTTTAACACTTTCCGGCTTACG
>JAZUNC010000215.1:0-5811 GCA_045603945.1 Acutalibacteraceae bacterium
ATTTGTCACTACTCTTCCCCCTCGTAGGTTTTTTGTTCTTTTGCATAACGGATGCTTTCCTCAATACTCAAATATTCCTTTTGAGCCGCACCGCTGTAGCTCAACATACCCTTTACCGAAAGCTTTTTGTCGAAGTTTTGAAGCACAGGTAGGGCAAAATTCCCGTCCGCCGCAAGCAGGGCGGTAGAAATCTCAAAAATCGCAGTATGAGCACCGTATCCGAAATGTTCTGAATTCTGTTTTATAAGTGCTGCAATATCCGTACCCGAAGAAATTTTATCGTTCTGCAGTACACCCTCTATATCCTTGCAGTATGCCAGTCTTGTTTTTAGTGATATATCCAGTTCCCGACAAAGCGTGAGAACATCACTTAAGCCATCCTTTTCAATTCCGTCAGATATTAAGACAAGCTGACAATGCTTAAAGGAGGGCTTTTTAGACAGCTGTGTTTTTATATCGTCAATCGCTTGCTCAGCACCATATCCCCAGCCGCTTACCACAAAGGTCACGGGTTGCCCGTTTTGCTCGCCGCCTGCGGCATCGATAGCCTGCAGAAAAGCACCTGTTTTTCCGTTTTTTGCGGTAAATCCTAAGGCTGTAACGGTATACTGTGCATTCGGCTCTGTATAGGCGCAGCCACACAGCAAGCAGAGTATAACAGCCACAATAAAAGCTTTTATCTTCATCGTTTTTTCCTTACAAGATTATTCTTCTGCAGCTTTGGGCGGGTAAACATTTTCCGCCAGCTTGCTCTGACAAAAACATCCTTAAAGCTCTGCATTGTTGGTGTATTAAGAGAAAGGGTTGCGTCTACCCCCATAGACTTGATACGAAGTACAGAAACTATGACTACCATCCAGACAAAAAGCACACCGTAAAATCCAAAAAGAGCGGCGGCAAATATCATTAGAAACCGAAGGTAGAATACTGCCGACCTTAGACGCGGAACCATAAGTCCGCTAATGCCCGAAAGGGCAACTGCGATTAGCATAGGTGCACTTACTATCTTTGCTTCAACCGCAGCCTGTCCTACTACAA
Organism: Acutalibacteraceae bacterium; assembly: GCA_045603945.1. Classification (GTDB taxonomy): domain Bacteria; phylum Bacillota; class Clostridia; order Oscillospirales; family Acutalibacteraceae; genus SFWF01. The sequence continues at coordinate 1,039 of JAZUNC010000215.1, forward strand.
GACCTCCCACTATGCTAAGAGCGTGTCCTACCGATTGAGGCATTCTGATGCCTGTTTCCCTTAGTATCTCGAAAATTAGGGTCAGCAACACACACTCAAGCACCGACGGAAAGGGCACTCCCGATCGAGACACCGAAACGGTTAGAGCAAAAGCAGGCGGCAAAAACTCGAAATGGTAGGTTGTAAAAGCCACATAAATCGCAGGCACGCTTACCGCAAGGAAGAAGCAGAGCATTCGCATAAGTCTGCCCGCAGAGGCGAGCTTATAGTTAATATAATAGTCCTCGTCAGCCTGAAAGTTTTCTGAAAAAAGATACGGCACGGTAATTACTACAGGTGTGGCATCCACAACCAAGGCTATTCTCCCCTCTAAAAGCCTCGCGGCAACTATATCAGGACGTTCGGTTGCCCCTACCGTTTTAAAGAGCGAGCCTCCTCTATCCCTTATTTGCTCGGTTATATAATTTGAATCTAAAATAGAATCTATATCTATTTTAGAAAGACGGTACTTAAGCTCACGCAAGGTATTGCGATTCACAAGAGATTTGAGATAGCAAATAAACACCATTGTGTTTGTGCGTCGCCCTACTCGGATATATTCCGCACAAAAGTCAGGTGTCTGCAAACGACGGCGAAGCATTGCAAGGTTAAACATTGCCGCTTCATCAAAGCCCTCTCGAGGTCCCTGCAGAACCCTTTCATTCTCAGGCTCGCTTATTCCTCGTGTACGCCAGCCTTTAGTATTTACGGTTATGACCGTATGACTGTTTTCAATTATTAACAGGGTGTCCCCGTAAAGCATTGCAGAAACCGCATCGGACACAAGGGAGGTTTGTTTTATTTCGCTTGCATAAAGCAAGGTTTCACTTACAAATTCGGCGGTTCGGTCGGTATCTATAACAACATCTGCCCTGACAAGCGGCTTTATTACCGATTCATTAATAAGTTCTACATTTACCATGCCGTCAAAATAAAAAATCTGACCCTTTGTACCGCAAAAGCTAATACTCCTCGAGCGAAGGATACTATCTCCTTCGAATATTTTTTTAACAAGCTTTATATTATCCTCTAAAACGCTGCTGAAATATTTTATTTCCTTGTCCATTTTCTCACCATGCTTAGTATTTGCCAAATACAGAGAACTATTCTGCTGCTTTATGCATATTAATGTAGTAAATGCAAATTTGAGGAGTGTAATTATGGACAAATCTATATTTGAGAAATACATAAAGGAAATGAAAGCTATGCAGGCAGTGGCTATGCCTTCCCCGAGCCCCGAACAGCCTAATCTTTCCTCCAACCCGTCTATGACACCCGTGGAAAGTCACCCCAACAGCGGTGATATGTCGGGCATGGGTAAGCTTATTGTGAATGTTACCTCGGTACGCGGGCTTTATCCCGTTGAGGGAGCCGAGGTTACGGTTTTCACAGGCGATTTAGAGAATATGGAAGTAATAGCAGACGTCACTACCGACCGAAGCGGCAAAACACCCGAGATAGAGCTTCCTGCACCCTCTATCCGTTTTTCGGAAACCCCCGAGCCCAGCGAGCGTCCGTATGCCTACTACAATATCAGAACGATAGCTGACGGATTCGTAGAAAATTTAAACTACAATGCCTCTGTATTTGACTCGGTCACCTCCCTTTTAAACGTTGACCTGCGTCCTATGACCACAGGCATAGACGGAAACCGACCTATAGTTATAGACGGTTTCGAAAACTATACTCTTTAGGAGGTCACCATTATGCCTGATGAAGTTTTTCAGTCGATACCCGAAAACATTACCGTACATTTAGGAAGACCCGATTCAAATGCGGAAAATATCACTGTTCCCTTTGTAGACTATGTTAAAAATGTTGCATCAAGTGAAATATATCCAAACTGGCCAGAAAGTGCACTAAGGGCTAATATTTATGCCATAACCACCTATGCACTGAACCGAATATATAACGAATGGTATCCCTCCCGCGGATACGATTTCGACATCACTAACTCCACCGCATTTGATCAGGCATTTGTGCCCGACCGTGATATTTTTGAAAACATAAGTGTTATCGTAGATGACCTTTTTAACGATTACGTTGTAAGACAAGGCACAGTAAATCCATTTTTTACTCAGTTTTGCAACGGCACAACCTCTACCTGTGAGGGGCTGAGTCAGTGGGGAACGGTAGACCTTGCAGAACAGGGTCTTACCCCCTATCAGATACTTCAAAGATATTATGGCAATGATATAAACATAATAATGAACGCACCCGTTGAGGATATATCCGAATCCTACCCAGGAACACCGCTTCAGATAGGCGATGCAGGAAACGATGTGGAAATTATTCAGGACCAGCTTAACAGAATAAGGCAAAACTACCCCGCAATACCTCAGATACCAAATCCCAATGGGGTTTTTGATACAGCTACCGAAGATGCTATCCGAAGCTTTCAACAAATTTTTGACCTGCCTGTTACAGGAACAGTTGACAAGGCGACCTGGTACAGAATAAAGCGGTATTACACAGGAGTAAAAAATCTTTCGGAGCTTATAAGCGAGGGAGTAAGTCTGCAGGAGGCACAACTACCCTTCGAAAGCATTCTCTCCATAGGCTCGGTAGGCACCCCTGTTCGCCTTATACAGTATTACCTTAATGTAATTGCATATTTTAACGGCAATTTTAACATAATCCCATTAAACGGAGTTTATGACCAGACCACCGCAGATGCGGTAACTGCATTTCAGCAATTCTACGGGCTGACGGCAGACGGCGAGGTTGGCAGAGAAACCTGGGATAAGCTGCAAGAGGTTTACAGAAGCACCGTAAACTCCCTTCCCGCAAGTTTTTACGGAAACCGAGCAAAGCTGTATCCCGGATATTTTCTCAGCGAGGGTATGCGAGGACAGGATGTTACCGCCCTGCAAACCTATTTGAGCTTTATTGCAGACTACTATAATGACATACCTAAAATTCCCGTAACGGGTTATTTTGGTAATCAGACACGGACGGCTGTTCAGGAGTTTCAGCGTCTCTTCGGTTTAGAGCCAATAGGCTCGGTAGGTGCCGTTACTTGGAACGAAATAGCGAAACAATACGACTTCTTGGTGGAAACCGAGTTGTAAGTTACCAAGCCTTAGACGAAGGTAAGTCTTGGTATATCTTAGTAAATACTTGATTTTTTCTTGAATTTATGATAATATATTGTTGTATTCCTAGAAAAACAAAGGAAAATATATGAGAAAGGATGTAAAACCGATGAAAAAGATCATTTGCAAGGTTGAATATGATACCGAAAATGCAGAGCTCGTTTTAAAGAAAACCTTCGGTGAGCTTGGCGATGCTGCCGGCTACGAAGAGAGCCTTTATAAGACCGAAAGCGGCAAATACTTCCTCTATGTAAACGGCGGAGAAGAGTCTCCCTATAAAAAGGAAGATATTAAGCGTATGGCTGCTGATAAGGCAAAAGCTTTTATTGAAGCTTAAAAACGTGCGAAAGACCTCGATGAAGTTTTCATCGAGGTCTTTTTTATCTCTTCGGTATCAACTACGGCTTTTCAGAATAAAATATAATGTAATTTTTATATTTTGGAGTGAAGAGCGTGAAAGAAATCAATGCTAAATGCTTTTTAGCATCAAATTCCGCAGAGGGTTTTGTTTCGCAGTTTAGGGATTGTTACAATCCTTTGGGCGGTTGGAACGCCTATATTATAAAGGGTGGACCCGGCACGGGGAAATCAACATTTATGAGACGAATTATAAAACAGGCTGAAGAAAAGAAGATAGAAGCAGTTGAAATCTACTGTGCCAGCGACCCGAATTCTTTGGACGGTGTGATTTTCCCTCAACTTAAAACTGTGGTTATGGACGGAACGGCACCCCATATTGTTGAACCCCTTATGCCCGGAGTGAGCGACTGCATACTTGACTTCAGCAAATTTTGGAGTGCAGAATCACTAAAAACGAAAAGCGAGCAAATCATATCTGCTACTAAAGAAAACAAGGCTTTTCATAGCAGTGCGGCAAAATATATTTATGCAGCAGGAAAGCTTACCGAATTAATCCTTGAAACAACATATAGTATTGAAGAGGCTGAAAAAGCCGCGGCGGTAGGTGTAAACACAGTTAAGGAATTTATCCCCCCAAAAAACTGTACGGGACGCGTTTGGGAAGCTTTTATTTGCGGTGTAACACCGAAGGGTGTAATCAGTTTTGCAGACTCTATACCTGCCACGTACCGTTTTGCGGTAAAAGATGCCTTTGGTAACCTTTCGACTTCGATTTTAAATGCCGTAAAAAATACCGCTGTAGGCAGCGGATATGAAGTTATCGTCTTCAAAAACCCGATTCTCCCCTCAAAGCTTACAGACGGAATTTTCATCCCCGAGCTTTCACTTTTTATTGTAAGGGAATATGAGTTTACAAAGCTATACGAAGCTTATCAGCAGATTCCTATTGCCGAAACAGCACAAGGTTTTGAAAAAGAAACCCAACTGATAAACGAGCTTATTATTCTAGCCTCCGAAAAAATAAAAGCTGCAAAAAAAGTTCACGATAGGTTAGAAGAGTATTATATTTCGGCAATGGATTTTAATGAACTTAACACATATTGTGAAAGCTTTTGTAAAAAGCTGTTTAAATAGCAAAAAAACCGAAGGTTTTCCTTCGGTTTTTTCTTATTCTTCTTCAGGCATATCCCAGTTGTGCCATATTTCCTGAACATCGTCGTTTTCTTCAAGCATATCGATAGGCTTTTCCATCTGCTTTACTGCATCGGGGTCGTCTATA
>JAZUNC010000216.1:0-4081 GCA_045603945.1 Acutalibacteraceae bacterium
AAGCACATATGGCTCTTTATGATTTTTTATGGGGAGGATTAAAATGATTACTCAAAATCAAAAATGTTGATCCAGTTTAGGAGGAACTGTCTTTCATCTTCTTTGTTTTTAGCTATTTGAGAAGCGGCAACTATAGGCAGCCATTTTTGTACATACTGTTTGGCTGTATCGCTTTTTTCACAGTACAGGTCGATATACTTTTCTGCAGTTGTATCCTCGCCTGCGAGTTTAAAGGTGAGGTATGTGCGTGCAACATCAGCGGAAGCGTTGCCCTGTGTTGCATGAGCCCAGTCAATAATATAATCGACTCCGTCGTCACCTACGATGATGTTGCTGGGGCAGAAATCACCGTGACAGAGCTTGTTGTGTCGGGGCATACCCTCAAGTCGCATATGAAGCTCGTAACGAACGGTGGCAGGTATGTAATCTTTGGTCATAGATATTTTGTTGTTGAACTTATCCTTTTGACTGGACAGCATACTTGCAGTCTTGGAGTTTATCATCATTTGAAGATCTACAAGCTTGTTGAGATATTCAGCTTGCTTGTCGGGATTTTCTTCCATTAGCTGTAAAAGGGTTTTGCCCTTAATAAAGTCCATAACGATAGCCCATCTGCCGTCATCAAGGCGGGTTACCTGACGTACCTTAGGCATAGGAATTCCCGATTCAGTAACACGAGCCTGATTGAGTGCCTCGTTAAGTATATCTGCAGGAGAAAAGTCAAGGCTGAACACCTTGATAAGGCTGTCTCCGCTTTGATAAATAGTCTTGTTCGGTCTTTCGGCAATTACTTTTCCGAGTTCCATATAAAACGCCCCTTTGGAGAAAAGTTGGGAAAATATTACATATTACCCACTAATATAATTATATATTCTGTAAAGTTGTTTGTCAACACAAAACTATGCAGTTTGTATAATAACTTAGGAACAAAAAACGCAAATTAGTGTAAAATTCACTAAACAGATAAAAGAAAAGGCTCTCAACCAAAGGTTGAGAGCCTTGAAAATTTAAATTAAACTACAAGGAAAAACTTCACAAGGAATATTGCGGAGATTATATAGGTAAGAACTGAAACATCCTTGAATTTTCCGCTGAACACCTTAATGATGGTGTAGGAGATAAGACCGAGACCGATAGCGTGTCCGATAGAGCCCGAAATAGGCATACCGATGAGCATAATAGCTACGGGAACCATCTGGTCGATATCGTCGAAAGCAACCTTCTTAAGATTCATAAGCATAAGCACGCCGACATAGATAAGAGCAGCAGAGGTTGCAGCAGGAGGAATAATTGCCGCGATAGGAGCAATAAAGATACAAGCAAGGAAAAGAATACCTGTGGTAAGTGCGGTAAGACCTGTGCGTCCGCCTGCCTCAACACCCGAAGCCGATTCAACGAAGGTGGTAACTGTAGAAGTACCTGTGCAAGCACCTACTGTTGTGCCGATAGCATCGGAAAGGAGAGCTTCCTTCATCTTGGGCATATTGCCTACTTCGTCAAGCATATTTGCACGTGAAGCGGTGCCGACAAGTGTTCCGATAGTGTCGAACATATCTATAATGCAGAAAGTGATAATAAGGGTTATAAAGGTGAACCAACCGATTTCTAAAATTCCTGCGAAGTTGAATTTGAAGAAGGTGGTTTCAATCATATCTGCAAAGGGAGGAACGAAGGAAGCGGTTGCAAGAGATGCAAAGGGATTGGTGCCAAAGAAGATAAACTGTCCTGCCCAATAGATAACCGAGGAGATAAGCATACCGATAAGAACTGCACCCTTAACGCCCTTCTTAGCAAGAACGACTATAGCAAAGAAACCGATAAACATAGTAGCTACGGTAAGAATCATAGAGCCGTAGCCGCTACCCATAGAGTTCTGAGCAACGCTTGGGGTAAGTGCTCCGAAGAAATCGCGCATTGCGAAGAAAGGTCCGCCTGTTTCGGAATAAACACCAGCGTTAGAGCCAAGACCGATATTCATAAGCATAATACCGATAGCGGGGGCAATACCGAGGCGAACACCGAGAGGAATAGCATTAACTATCTTGTCGCGGATGTTGAAGATTGAGAGAAGTATGAAGATAAGACCTTCAATAAGAATGATAACGAGAGCTGCTTGGAAGGATGCAACATAGGTCATTCCTGTCATAGCAACAACGTTTCCTACAACAACAGCGAAGAAGCTGTTAAGTCCCATACCGGGAGCCATTGCGAAAGGCTTGTTTGCGAGAAAAGCCATACAGAACATACCTACAGCCGAAGCAAGACAGGTTGCAAGGAAAATTCCGTTCCAAAGAGGACCGAGGTTTTCTTTTCCGTCTACTCCAAACTGAAAGTTTGTCAGCAGGTTAGGGTTCAGAGCAATAATGTAAGCCATGGTCATAAATGTGGTAAGACCGGCTACAAGCTCTGTTCTAACGTTGGTGCCGTTAGCTTTAAGCTTAAATAACTTTTCCAATTTTTTCAAACTCCTTTATATTGTATTTGGTAATATAAAACCATACTAAGTATTGCACAAATTGTATAATTTGTCAACAAATTATGAACAAAATGACTTTCGCAAATTTTACAAACTTTTGTTTCTTTTGTTGTAGAATTTTACTGTGGTCTGTGATATAATTATGTAGTCATTTCGGGGAAACAGGTGAAAATCCTGTACGAGCCCGTCGCCGTGAGGTGCTTAAAATTATGCCATTTCTACCCGACGCCGCAAATCGGGGACAAGCCATTGGGAATCAGTCCTGAGAAGGTGAATAGGCATTGCACCGCAGTCGAAATATCCGAATGACATTACCCGATAGGTAAAACCGCGATGCGAGAGCCGTCGTTTAGGTCGGGGAATATATTATAGGAGAAATGCAAAATGAAAAAGACAAAATTAAGTAAGATTTTGTCGCTCATCCTATGTTTTGTGCTTGTTGCGGCTATAGCACTCTTTACAGTCGGATGTAACGACAATAATTCATCCTCTGACCCATCCTCAGAGAAACCCTCAAGCAGTGATGCTTCCTCAGTAGATGACAGTGTATTAGGTCAGGGAGCTACCAAATTTACCGTCAGCATAACCTTTAAAGACGGAAGTGAAAAAACCTATACTGTCAATACCGATAAAACTACGGTGGGAGATGCTCTTGCCGAGATTGAGCTTATTTCGGGTACTATGGGTGACTACGGTCTTATGATTGAAACGGTAGACGGCGAAACCGTAACCTATGATAAAGACGGAAAATATTGGGCGTTCTATATTGACGGAAAATATGCTATGAGCGGTGTAGATTCTACCGATATCACCGCAGGAGCAACCTATTCCTTTAAGGTAGAGGGATGAAGATAAATCTTAAGGAGCTGGCAACCTTTGCTATGCTGTCGGCAATGATGATAGCATCAAAGTTGATTTTGGAATTCATTCCAAATTTTCACCTGCTGGGTGTTTTCACCATTGCAATGACGGTGGTATATAGGCAAAAAGCACTCTATCCCATATACCTGTATGTCTTTCTTCAAGGAATAATTGCAGGCTTCAGCCCTTGGTGGATACCTCATCTTTATTTGTGGACTGTGCTTTGGGCGATTACTATACTTCTGCCTAAAAATATGCCTAAAGCAGTGGCATCTGTGGTTTACATAATATTGTGCGGTCTTCATGGACTTTTATACGGCACCCTTTATGCCCCCGCACAGGCGATTATGTTCGGTCTTGACTTTAATGGCATGATTGCTTGGATAATCGCAGGTCTGCCCTTTGATATTACCCATGCGGTGCACAACCTTATTTTAGGTACCCTTATAATGCCTATAATTATGGTGCTTTCCCACGCTGAAAAATATACACGAAACTGAAAAAATCCCGACAGAATTCTGTCGGTATTTTTTGTTATACATTATAATCAAGCTTAAACTTTTCTCCGCAACCGTAGTTTTCGTAAACATAGTCGATATCCTTATCGCCTCTGCCCGAAAGACATCCCAGAATAGAGCCTGATTTATGCTCCTTAGCATAGCGGATAGCGTAGGCTACTGCGTGAGCACTTTCGATTGCAGGGATAATTCCCTCGTAACGTGAAAGCAGGAAGAATGCCTCCAT
>JAZUNC010000217.1:0-8546 GCA_045603945.1 Acutalibacteraceae bacterium
CGACATAAGGGCATACCTTGAGTTGATTATAAGCTGTGTCATCGCAAGCTCTACAAAGCTTCCGCCTGCAGCAATTATGGGAGCTCCTGCTAACTGACCTGCAGAGGTGAGGTTGGTCATTGAGATAAGCAATGCCTCAAGCGGAGAAAGTCCACACTGTACAGCCATTATACCAAAAGCAAAGGATACCGACAGATAACCTATGCCTATAGGTATTCCGTCGAGCACTCCTTTTTTAAAACTGTTATTTGTTTTCATATGTATCACCGTGTATTTATCAGTCCATTGCAGGACCGAAATGCATTTTCTCAGGAAAATGAATACCTTTAGGGCAAATCATCATAGCAAAAGGATTATTCGCACCATTTATATCGAAATCTTCTGTTAAAAATTCCTTTACATTAAGACTTCCCTCAAAGCTATCTGCCGCAACACAAAATTTTTCGTTACCGAAAAATTTAAGCCCTGAAAGGGCGAAATCCATATCAGACAATAGTATATGAGGTGTATTTTTTAAAAGAGCTTCTCTGATTTCGATATATTTTTTTGCCGTTATCTCCAAGCTGTTTTCTAAAGGTTTAAGAGCATCGTTATTTCCCTGATAAAAGGCTGTTTTAAACCCAAACTTAGCATAGTAATCGTACAAGCCTTTGTTTGCAGGCTTAGTAATTAAGGCTACACCATTTTCTACCGTTTCTTTCTTTATTCGATTAATAAGCTTGGTCATTAGCCCCTGTCCGCGATACTGTGGCAGGGTTGCCGCCGCATAAAGATACGCGGCAGGATATTTTTGCTCGAACATTTTAAGCTCGCAAGGAATCAAAAACAGCATACTAACAACCTTTCCATCCAAAAGCAGATAGAAAAGGTTGTCGTTAAAATATTTTGAAAAAAGAGAATTAATAAACTCATCTGAGTCAGTCGGGAATGCAGTTTTATAAAGCTGTATCGCCTGTTCTTTTAAGGTCATTTACTCACCCTTATATATCATAGTGTATTTTTCTAACAAAATCTGAGGTTTGTATGACAATTTAGCTTTGCGTAGCCCCTCAAGACCTAAATCATCCTCGCGATTGATATATTTATATTCGCCCAGCTCTCGAGCGGCAAACTCGCGGTTTATAAGTGCATAAGCTGTAGGAAAATCGGCATCTGCTTTTTCATAATGAATATCAAATGCTTTCGAATTTATCGGCGAGCCCAAGGTTATTGCAACAACTCTACCGTCTATCCTTATAAGTGCACCCTTATAATCAATGCCGATATCCGAATAAAGTATTTCGCGAAGAGCCTTCTTCTCTGCCTTTAAGCCTTCGTCCTCGTCTGCACCTCTGTCTAAATACCATTTTTCTGAGAAAGCGAGAAAATCCTCAAGATTATCATTGTTCAGCGACTCGTAGGACCAGCTATATTTTTTTGTGAGTGCGGAAATATGATTACGTTTAGAATGATATTTCTTACCCTTAAGCTCTGCAAGGTCTTCCCTTAAATAGATATAATCAAAATTGTCTCTTTTAGGTATCATTTCATACGCATCATATTTTTCAAAAAGGCTATTTAGCCTTTTGCCCTGACTTGCCCACAGATTGGGCTTTATACCTTTTTCTTTACAGTAATCGAAAATGAGGGACATTCCGTAATCAAAATCTCCATACGGGAGGGAAAACACATATCCCTTACCGTCTTCGGTCACACTTCTGAAAATTAGTGTTCTATCGTCCATATAAAATTCGTTTTGATATATCTGCTTCCATACATATATGCTTATGAAATTCATTTCACAAGAAAGTTCGCCCTCGCAGAAAAAGAACGGGGCGAACTTTTTATAATCTGAAAGCTGCGGACTTTTAAACTCTAACATAGTTTTATATATCCTTACTTACAATATCCTCGTAGGTTTCACGCTGGATAATAACGCGAGGCTGTCCGTCCTTTACCATTACTGCGGCAGGACGGGGTATTCTGTTATAATTACTTGCCATAGAGTAGTTATAGGCTCCTGTAGCAAGTACAGCCAGGGTGTCACCTACCTCGGGTGTTTGAATTTTGGTATGCTCCTGTATAAGGTCACCACTTTCACAGCATTTTCCCGCTATGGTTGCGGTGAAATCTCGAGGCTTGTCTGCCTTGTTTGCCACTACTGCCTCGTAATCTGCCCCATAGAGAGCATAACGGGGATTGTCGGACATACCACCGTCCACAGATACATAGGTACGTACATCCTTAATGGTCTTTACTACACCGATTTTATAGAGCGTTAGGTTAGCATCGCCCACGATGGAACGGCCGGGTTCAATGGAAAGGGCGGGCTGAGGGAAATCGTGCTTTTTGCAAGCTGCCTTTACGGCCTCGCAAAGCAAACGAATGCTTTCGTCCTTGGGCACGGGCTTATCGGACTCTAAATATTTAACACCGTAGCCACCGCCGAAGTTAATTTCGGTCAAGGTTTTACCAAAGCTTTTTTCTATATTCTTTGCAAGGGCGACCATAATATCCGCCGCATCCACAAAGGGCTGAGTTTCGAATATTTGTGAGCCGATATGGCAATGAATACCCACAAGGGTGACATTCTCCATTTTGCTTGCAATGCCTGCCGCCTGAATTGCCTCTCCGTTTTCTAGAGCAAAACCAAACTTGCTGTCTATCTGTCCTGTCTGGATATATTCGTGGGTATGGCAGTCGATGCCCGGTTTTATGCGAAGGAGTATCTTTTGATTTTTTCCCTTTGCTTTGGCGAGTGAATCGAGCATTTCAAGCTCGTAAATATTATCTACAATAATACGGCCTACTCCGCTGTCGAGTGCATAGGAAAGCTCGTCGGCAGTTTTATTATTCCCGTGAAAGCCTATTTTATCGGCAGGAAAGCCTGCAGATAGTGCGGTATAAAGCTCTCCGCCTGATACGACATCGACACAAATATCTTCACTATCCACAATGCGGTACATTTCCTTACAGGAAAATGCCTTACTTGCATAATATACCCTTGCATTTCCCTCGTAATGCTCATCAAAAGCATTTTTAAAGGCACGGCAATTATTTCTTATATCATTTTCATCCATAACGTAAAGGGGTGTGCCGTAGGTGTTTGCAAGTTCTACCGTATCGACACCGCCAAGGGTAAGATTCCCCTTTTCATTTACGCCAAATCTGTCGTTTAACATTGTTAACCTCTTAAATTTTCAATTATTTCTTGGATTTTATCGACACCCTCGCCCGTCTGAGAAGAAAACGGAATTATTTCGGCATCGTCTATATACCCAAAAAGCTCCTCTTCAATATTTTGAAGTCGGGTGGCATATTCGGTTTTATTAAGCTTGTCGCTTTTAGTTAGCACTATATGATAGTTTATGTCCATAGCCTGCATAAATTCAAGCATAGAAATGTCGAAATCTGTCGGAGGATGACGCATATCAATAAGCGCAAACACACATTTAATATTTCGGTCGGACTTAAAATAGCCCTCCATAAGGTCGGACCAACGTGTACGCTCAGCAAAAGGCACCTTGGCATATCCGTAGCCCGGCAGGTCGACTATGCGAAGGTCGTCGGCACGGTAAAAGTTAATGGTAACTGTTTTACCCGGCTTTCCGCTGACCCTTGCTAAAGACTTTCGGTTTGTGAGCTTATTAATAAGAGATGATTTGCCCACATTAGAGCGACCCGAAAAACAAAATTCAGGTAGGTCTGACACACAAAGCTGCTCGAAAGTTCCAAAGGCTTTTTCAAAATACGCATTGTTAAAATTCAATTATTCCACCTACTGACTTATAGTTTTGGTCGCTTTATATTCTGTCACGGGTATGAACTTGTTATCTCTTTCTTTTTGAGGTAATTTGACAAGTGCTCCCTCAATAACCGTATCAACCTTCTCGCACACCGCAAACCTTACATTTGCAAGGACGGTTTTATCCAGCTCTGCAAGGTCTGATTCATTAGCTTTGGGGATAAATACGGTTTTTACACCTGCACGGTATGCCGCCATAGTTTTCTCCTTAAGGCCTCCTATGGCAAGCACGCGACCCTTAATGGTAACCTCTCCTGTCATTGCGACATCACGGCGGACAGGAATTCCCGTAAGAGCGGAAACAAGTGCTGTTGTTATTGTAACACCTGCACTGGGACCGTCCTTTGGAACGGCATTTTCGGTTGCGTGAATGTGTATATCCTTAGTTTTATAAAATTCAGAATCTATTCCGTACCTTTCAGCATTAGCACGAACGAAGGACACCGCTGCCCTTGCAGATTCTTTCATTACATCGCCAAGAGAACCCGTAAGTTCAATTTTTCCTGTGCCCTCCATTACAGAAACCTCAAGCTGCATAAGCTCTCCGCCAACAGAGGTCCAAGCAAGACCGTTAATAATGCCGACCTCGTCATCACCGAGGATTTCCTCGGGACGGTATTTATGCTTACCGAGCATTTCCGAAACGACTGCAGAATTTATCTTTACCTGTTTTTTCTCGCCCGAAGCAATCACCTTAGCGGTTTTACGGCAGAGGGTGGCTATCTGACGTTCGAGCTTACGCACGCCTGCCTCACGGGTATAAAAATCGATAAGGTCATAGAGTGCTTCATCGGCTATCTTGATTTTTCTGCCGTCAAGTCCGTGATTTTTTACCTCTTTTTTAACAAGATGCTTTTTAGCTATGTTAAACTTTTCCTCTCGGGTATAAGAGGTAAGCTCAATTACCTCCATACGGTCGAGCAGAGGCGCAGGAATTGTAGACGCATCGTTTGCTGTGGTAATAAATACAACCCTGCTAAGGTCATAAGGCATATCTATAAAGTGGTCGGTAAAGGTGCTGTTCTGCTCTTTATCAAGCACCTCTAAGAGAGCGGCAGAGGGGTCTCCCTTATAGTCGCTTGCAAGCTTGTCTATTTCGTCAAGCAGGATAAGAGGGTTACTGCTTCCTGCCTGCTTTATCGCATTTATAATTTTACCAGGCATTGCACCGATATAGGTCTTTCGATGTCCGCGGATTTCAGCCTCATCGTGGACTCCGCCAAGGGAAATTCGGGCATATTTTCTTCCCATACACTCGGCTATAGCCTTTCCGATAGAGGTTTTACCAACACCAGGGGGACCCACAAGACAGATTATCTGTCCTTTTACATCGGGATTCAGCATATAAACCGAAAGCTGTTCAATAATACGCTCTTTAACCTTTTCCATACCGTAAAAATCGCGGTCGAGAATCTGCTGTGATTTAGCTATTTCAAGCTTATTTTCGGTGTAGGTGTCCCAAGGAAGCTCTAAGCAGGCGTCAAGGTAGCCTCTGACCACAGTCCCCTCATGGGAACCTTGCGGCATTTTTTGAAGCTTTTGCACCTCATTTGAAAGCTTTTCCTTAACATAATGGGGTGCGGCAAGTTTTTGCACCTTAGAGAAATACTCCTCTATCTCATCCTCTGCAGAATCTCCGTAAAGCTCATAATTTATTGCCTTTATCTGCTCGCGGAGATAATATTCTCGCTGATTATCATCTATCTGATTTCTGACCTTTTCGCCGATTTTTCGGTCGATATCAATAATCTGTGCCTCTTTGTCTAAAAGCTCTAAAGCGATTTTAGCACGGGAAACGGGATTAAGCTGTTCGAGTATAAACTGCTTATCGTCCACGGGAACGGGTATATTAAAGGCGATAAAGTCGGCAAGAAAGCCCACATCATCGTTTGATGCCACAGTTACAGCGATATCGGGTGCAAGCTTGATGCCTTTAGAGGCATAAGCCTCGAACTCGGCACGAATTTTTCTTGCAAGGGTTTCTAAATACACCTGACGGTGACGGGTAACGGGAATTTCACATTTTTCGATAGCGGCAGTCATAAAACTGCCCGAATTATCGAGATTTACGGTCTTAGCACGGTAAAGACCCTCGACCAGCACCTTAACGCTATCGTCAGACATACGCAGCACCTGACATATGCGTGCCACACAGCCGATACTGTACAAATCTTCCACTTTAGGGTCTTCCTCGTAAACATTCTTCTGTGAAACAAGGAATATCTTCTGTCCACGCTCCATAGCGGCATTAAGCGCTTTTATAGACTTCTTTCTTCCAACATCAAAGTGCAACATCACACCCGGGAAGCAGACAAGTCCGCGTAAAGCAAGGGTTGGTAATATTTTAGTGTTTGCGGGTTTTATATCTATCATCAAAAGTAACTCCAAAAAGTAAATTTGCTATTATTTTTCAATAATATGACATTATACTATATTTAAGTTAATAATTCAACTTTTTTGTGTTTGGAAATAATACTTAATAACCGAAATTTGCGTAAAAAACGGCTGGCTTTCGCCAACCGTTTACTGTGAGGTAATTCAATTTATCAAGACAGAGAACCGTCCCCTGTATTCATTTCGGTTTGATGCGGGCTGTCGAGGACGCCAGCCCCTACAATGATACAACAAATATCTTCGTCAACCAAAACACAGAGAGACGGTTATGCTGTTTTACCTTACTGTGGGTCACATAGGTCACAACAATGTCAGCTTTGTTCAGCATCCATTTGATTCGCTTGACGATAACAAATCTGGGCGGTGTTTTTTCAAACACATAGGGGCTCAGTATATCAGAATTATCCCCGTTAGACATACCGTTTGCCCGACATATAGGCAGGAATACATAATGCATCTCTACTTTGTGGGGATTATATCCCCTTAATATTTAAGATTATAACCCCCATAATAAGAAAAGTCAAGGAGGGTTATTATGATTGTTTTTTGATAAACTTTGGATAACTATGAAAAACAAAGGTTTTTCAACCTACACATTACGCGAAAAATGCGGAATTGACAGCAAAACCGTGCGTCGTCTTAAGGCTAACGAAAACATTGAGACAAAAACCTTGGATAAACTTTGTTTTGCACTTGACTGCAAAATAGAAGATATAGCAGAGTTTGTAAAAGATGAAGAAATAATATAAATGAAAGGTATTTTGTATTGAGAGATACAAAAATACCTTTTTTCTTTCTATAATAACGGCAGATGTCCCGAACAGGTTTATGGTTTGACGATAGACGTTATATTGTGATGAAATATTTCGGTTTGATGCGGGCTGTCGAAGACGCCAGCCCCTACAATGATACAACAAATATCTTCGTTAACCAAAACACAGAGATATTTATATTTAAGTTTAAAACCAACGGCTGCAAAAAGAAAAAATCGTTGTCGTTGGTTTTGTATCATAGTTTGGCCTGCTCGGCGCGTCGAGACGTCGCGCCCTACGGTTGCCGAAAATTCCTTATCCCACCCGCCTTACTGTAACGGTTTTATCCATTTATATTGTGCCGTGGTAGGGGCGGTCATTGGCCGCCCGCAAGAAACCTGATAATTTATCACAACATAACGGATGTTATCAAACCGCAAAATTGCTCGGGCTGTCGAGAACGCCAGCCCCTACAACGGTTGCCGTGAGAATTTTGCATTTACGGCTGCGAAATTTTAACATTTTTTCTGTTGTAAAAACAGCCATTTTTTGGTATAATAACATTAATAATATATTGAGGTGAGATACATTGTTTAAAAAGTATGGATTATCTGCTATTATCACTTTGGTATTGGCGGCAGGCTACTACTATTTTGCTCTTCCTGTTATAAACATTAAATCGGCTTCCTTTTGGGGCTTTTTGCTGTTTATTGCGGTGGCTTATTTAGTCCTTGTAGGACTTTTTGCAGGCGGCTCTTTTCTTGCAAAGCTTGTAAAGGGCTATAAACCCGTTACCGACGGTGAACCTATAGTTTTAAAGCCAAAAAGAATTACGCGAAAAACCGCTAAAACAATTTTTACCGTTGCAATAGCCGTTATTGCTATAGTTTTTGCCACGATTTTCGTCACCTCTTCTCAGCTTTTCAATGCTTCTAAGTATCAAAAAATGCTGACGGTTTCCGAATCAAATTTTAACGAGGATATTGCCGAAATCCCCCTTTCACAGATTCCTGTAGTTGACCGCGACACAGCATCCCGTCTGGGCAGTCGCAAAATAGGTGAGGTCGTAGAGCTTGTTTCACAGTTTAATGTATCTAACTACTACACACAGATAAATTATCAGAACTATCCCACCCGTGTTTCTCCCCTTGAGTATGCCGACATTATAAAATGGTTTACTAACAGGGACGAGGGTATTCCCTATTATGTGAAAATAGATATGGCATCTCAGGATACCGAGCTTGTCGATTTACCTGAGGGTATGAAATATTCCCCTAGTGAATATTTCGGTCGTGACCTTATGCGTCACGTACGTTTTGCATATCCTACCAAGATGGTAGACTCGGTTTCGTTTGAAATCGACGAAAGCGGTCATCCTTATTGGATAATTTCCTGCTATGACTTTACCATTGGTTTCCTTGGCGGATATGACATAAACGGAATTATAATGGTAGATGCCGTAAGCGGAAAAATGGATTATTATGATGTAGCCGATGTTCCAAGCTGGGTTGACTGCGTTTATACTGCAGATGTTGTGCTTAATCAGGCAAATTATTGGGGCACATATGTAAACGGATACTGGAACTCGATAATCTCGAAGTCGGATCGTAGCCATG
>JAZUNC010000218.1:0-1783 GCA_045603945.1 Acutalibacteraceae bacterium
AGGGTACAGCATACTTCTTCTATCTGAAGAACTCAGGTCATCTTATTGATTCCGTTAAGGGCACAGGGGCCTCAATCTTTGCAGCATTTGTTATAATTGCTGCATTCACCGCAGGTAGTGCACTTGTTATGTGGCTTGGCGAGCAGATAGATGTCAAGGGTATCGGCAACGGTATTTCGATAATCCTTTTTGCAGGTATTATCTCCCGCGGTCCTGATGCTTTTGTCGCTCTCTGGCACTTTGCTACCAACAAGGAAAATCCCCAGCCCATCCCCGTAATCGCTATCGTTCTCATTTTCTTACTGGTTATTGCCTTTATCGTATGGATGACCAGAGCAGAACGCCGCGTTCCCGTTCAGTATGCTAAGCGTGTACAGGGACGTAAGCAGTACGGCGGACAAAATTCACATATTCCCTTTAAGGTTAATATGTCAGGCGTTATGCCTATCATCTTCGCAAGCTCTATATTGATGCTTCCCACGATGATACTTTCTTTCAGAGATCTCACCGTTGAGAGCACATTTAATAAGGTACTTGCTCTCTTTAGTACTCAGGGTGTGTTCTATGCAGTGCTTTATTTCATTCTGATTATTGCATTCGCATATTTCTATGCTCAGATTCAGTACAACCCCGTTGAGATTGCTAACAACATCAGAAAGAACGGCGGTTCGGTTCCCGGAATTCGTCCCGGCAAACCCACCTCCGACTTCTTCGCAAAGATTCTTTCACGTATCACCTTACTTGGTGCACTTTTCTTAAGTGTTATCGCTATTCTTCCTATTCTTGTAGGAAATATCGGTGGACTTAACATTTCCATCGGCGGTACCTCGGTACTCATTATGGTTGGTGTTGCACTTGATACTGTTCAGAATCTTGAATCTCAGATGATGATGCGTCACTACAAGGGCTTCCTTGATTAGTGAATGAAAGGAGAAACAAATGAATCTTATTCTTCTAGGTGCTCCTGGTGCAGGAAAAGGCACTCAGGCCGAAATCATTTGCGAGAAGGCAGGAATTCCCGCGATTTCCACAGGAAATATTATTCGTGCCGCTTTAAAGAACGGTACCGAAATGGGAATGAAGGCTAAATCTTATATGGATGCAGGACAGCTGGTTCCCGACGATGTCGTTATCGGCATCATCAAAGAGCGTCTTATGGAAGACGATTGTCAAAACGGCTTCATTTTAGACGGCTTTCCGAGAACTATTCCCCAGGCAGAGGCTCTCGACGCTATGGGCGTGAATATTGACTGCGTTCTCTCTATAGAGGTTCCCGATGAGAAGATAGTTACCCGTATGTCGGGCAGACGTGTTTGTGCAGCCTGCGGAGCAAGCTATCACATCGAATACAAAAAATCGAAGACCGACGGTGTCTGCGACCTTTGCGGCGGAGCTCTTTCAATCCGTAAGGATGATGAGCCTGAAACTGTTCTTGACAGACTTCACGTTTATCACGAGCAGACCGAGCCTTTAAAGGATTATTACGAGAAAACCGGCAAGCTTCGTACCGTTGTAGGGCAGGAAGAAGTAGCTGATACTACAAAGCTTACTCTCGCTGCTTTAGGTTTATAATTTATGATAGTGCTTAAAACCGGACGCGAGCTTGCAGTAATGCGTGAAGCTTGCAGAATTTCGGCAGGAGCATTACAGCTTATAGGCAAGGCTATCGAGCCCGGCGTTACTACCGCCGAGCTCGACAGGCTGGCTGAAGAGTATATCTTAAGTCAGGGAGCAACCCCGAACTTTAAGAATTACCACGGCTATCCTGCAACAGCCTGCATAT
>JAZUNC010000219.1:0-9366 GCA_045603945.1 Acutalibacteraceae bacterium
AATATCACTTTCGCAGAGCGAAAATATCACGCTGACTTTAGTCAGCATATCACTATACAGGCAAAAAAGAAAGAGAAGACTCACGTTGCAAATGAGTCTTCTCTTTTCCAGTTGTCCATGGGTTTGGGCCTCCACCCAACTGCATTTGTATATATAAATGCGATGCTGTTTCTACCAAATAGTTTATATTAAAGATAAAACTTCTCTAACGACATTACACATTGTAATACTTATAACAAAGAATATATTTCATACCGAGGGTACTGATTACCACTTTTTCTTGACTTGATGTGTATTTAGAGTTAAAATAACATATCATAAATATGTAATTTTCTCTAAGGAGTTTTTTTATATGACAGTTAAAGTAGGAATTTTAGGCTACGGAAACTTAGGTAAAGGCATTGAATGTGCTATTAAGCAGAATACCGATATGGAGCTAAAAGCGGTGTTTACCCGCCGTGCACCGGAAACGGTAAAAATTCTTCACGAAAATGTTCCCGTATACCACATAGATGATATTTTAAACCATAAGGACGAGATAGATGTCCTTATTCTTTGCGGCGGCTCTGCTACCGATCTGCCCATTCAGACCCCCGAGTATGCTAAATACTTTAATGTTATCGACAGCTTTGATACCCACGCAAAAATCCCCGAGCATTTTGCGAATGTTGATAAAGCCGCAAAAGATAACGGCAATATCGCCGTTATTTCCTGTGGTTGGGACCCTGGTATGTTCTCCCTTAACCGACTTTATGCCTCGGCTATACTGCCCGACGGTAAGGACTACACCTTCTGGGGTAAGGGAGTAAGTCAGGGTCATTCCGACGCTATCCGCCGTATTGATGGTGTTCTTGATGCCAAGCAATATACTATCCCCGTTGATGCCGCTCTTGATGCAGTAAGAAGCGGAACAAACCCAGAGCTTACTACCCGTGAAAAGCACCTTCGCGAGTGCTTTGTGGTAGCTGACGAGGGGGCTGATAAGGCGAGAATTGAAAACGAAATTAAAACAATGCCAAACTATTTTGCCGATTATGATACAATAGTTCATTTCATTACTATGGAAGAGCTTCGCCGTGACCATAGCGGAATTCCTCACGGAGGTTTTGTTATCCGTAGCGGCAAAACAGGTTGGGAGGGGGAACATACTCATATAATTGAGTATAGCCTTAAACTGGATTCTAACCCCGAGTTTACCGCAAGCGTTATAGTAGCCTGTGCCCGTGCCGCCTATAAGCTACACAAGGAGGGTGCAGTAGGCTGCAAAACCATATTCGATCTGCCCCCTGCATATCTTTCTCTAAAATCACCCGAAGAACTTCGCAAATCGATGCTTTAAAAACAAAAGAATCGAAATCATTTGATTTCGATTCTTTTTCATATGCCTAAAAATCCTGTAAGGGCATTTGCGCAGGCATCGTGGTCTACAAGGAACGAGCACCCGTGGTCAGCATCGTCCACCCAAACAGCCTGCTTTTTCCCGCCTGCTGAATTATAAATTTCCTCACCCATCGAAAAGGGGACAAAGCCGTCTTTTTTTCCGTGTAGAAAAAGTATAGGGATTTTGCAGTCCTTAACGGCGGTGACGGCATTGCACTCTTCAAAGTCAAAGCCTGCAACCACCCGTGTCATTGCCCTTGTGGTGTAGTAAAGGGGGAACAGGGGTACCTTCATATCCTGCTTCATTACCTTTTTAATAATTTCTGCAGGGCTTGTAAAGCCACAGTCGGCAATAATTCCTTTCACATTATCGGGCAAATCCAGCTCGGCTGCCATCAGTACGGTAGATGCCCCCATAGAAAC
The DNA here is from genome assembly GCA_045603945.1 of Acutalibacteraceae bacterium. GTDB lineage: Bacteria > Bacillota > Clostridia > Oscillospirales > Acutalibacteraceae > SFWF01. The sequence goes on from JAZUNC010000219.1 coordinate 1,804, forward strand.
CCCTGTTGCATAAATTTCTCCGTCCTTAATAAGCGTGTTGATGTGTTCCATCCAGCATTTTGCATCCTGACGTTCTTTTACTCCGTAGGTAATAAATCTTCCATCACTCTCACCGTGTGCTCTCTGGTCGGGAACCATAAGGTTAAAGCCCTTGTCATAGTAGAATTTGAATGCACAGGAAAAATCGTGGATTGGATTACTTCTAAAGCCATGCATCATCAGTATGGTAATTTTTGAATCGCCGTTTTTATAGAATCTTCCGTAAAGCTTGGAACCGTCATATGCGGTTATCCGCTCATCGGTAAAGGGAACTGCCGAAATCCATCTTTTGCCCTCCTCAATATCCTGCTTAAAAACGGTGTCTACACTACTTTCTTCACCCATTTTTCCGCGGACATTTACAGGCTTTTTATGTCTGACTATGGCTATGTCCATACTTATAGCGGTAGCGGCAATCAGCAAAAAAATCACAACCGAAAAAATGATTATTGCAATTAACATTAAATGACCCCTTAGTGCTTGATTTATTTCTAATCTATTTTACCCAAAAAATTACCTTTTAGCAATAAATATTATTAACTTTTTCAGCATATATATGAATTAACGTAAACAGTAAAAATGAAAGGTTGATAATATGAAGGGCTTTTATCCCGAAGGCTGGCAGGAACACATTATAGATATAAAACGCAGACATTATACAGCGTCACGTCTGCAGGAGGCAATTCAGAGCAGAGAAATTCTTGAGGCCAATGCCTATATGTGTGATTCTGACCACAATTTGCTTGTAAATCTCGGCTCTATGAATGGGGTTATTCCCCGAATTGAGGGAGCTATTGGAATAGAGGAGGGCACCACGAGGGATATTGCCCTTATATCCCGTGTAGGTAAAACCGTTTGCTTTACGGTAGAGGAAATAACCACAGGTATCGATGGTAAGCCCTATGCCTTGCTTTCACGCAGAAACGCTCAGAGAATGTGCAGAGATGAGCTTTTAAACAACACCTTGTCGGGGGATATATTAAAGGCAAAGGTTACCCATCTTGAAAGCTTCGGTGCATTTTGCGATATAGGCTGTGGAAATATTGCCCTGCTTCCCATAGATTCTATTTCGGTATCGAGAATAACCCACCCCAGCGACCGATTCAGAGCAGGCGATGATATAAAGGTTATCGTAAAGAGTATAGACGCCGCGGGTCGCATAACCCTGTCTCATAAAGAGCTTTTAGGCACCTGGGCAGAAAATGCAGAAAAATTTTCTGCAGGGCAGACGGTGTCTGGTGTTGTACGCAGTATAGAGAGCTACGGTATTTTTGTAGAGCTTGCTCCTAACCTTGCAGGACTTGCAGAGCCTAAAGAGGGGGTTCGTGTAGGGCAGAGTGCAGGGGTGTACATAAAAAGCATAATCCCTGAAAAAATGAAGGTGAAGCTAATTATTATCGATAGCTTTGACAGTGATACCGTGCCGCCGTACGAATACTTTTTCGAGGGTGACAGAATAGAAAGCTTTGTTTATTCCCCAAAGGAATCCTGTAAGCTTATAGAAACAATTTTTTAATATAGTAATTGAAAAAAACTCCAATAAGCGGTATAATATCTTTTATAGATTACTTTACTGCTTATTGGAGTGAATTTTATGTCAGAAGAAAGAAAATGTAACGATACAGGCTGTGACGGCAACTGCAGCTCCTGCTCAAAGGCTGGAGATCAGAAGCCTGCAAAGGCGGCTCTTAACCAAAATAGTAGGGTTAAAAAGGTTATAGGTGTTGTGTCGGGCAAGGGTGGTGTCGGCAAATCGCTGGTTACCTCTATGCTTTCTGTTCATATGAAGCGTAAGGGCTATAAGGTTGGTATTCTCGATGCGGATATTACAGGTCCCTCTATACCTAAAATGTTTGGCATACATTCCCGTGCCGAGGCGGACGAAAACGGAATTATTCCTGCCTCAACAATGACCGATATTAAGCTTATGTCGGTAAATCTCTTGCTTGAAAGTGAGGAGGCTCCTGTAGTCTGGCGTGGGCCTGTAATTGCAGGTGCTGTGACACAGTTCTGGACCGATGTGAACTGGGGCGAGATTGACTATATGTTTGTAGATATGCCTCCCGGAACAGGAGATGTGCCTCTTACAGTATTTCAGTCCCTGCCTGTGGACGGTATAGTTATCGTTACTTCGCCTCAAGACCTTGTTTCTATGATAGTTAAAAAGGCGTATAATATGGCATCTGCTATGGATATTCCCGTGCTTGGCATAGTCGAGAATATGAGCTATGTCTGCTGTCCCGATTGCGGTGCTGAGTTCCGTATTTTCGGTGAGGGTAAAACCGAAACGGTTGCCGACGAGCTTGGTGTAGAGCTGCTTGCTCAGGTTCCCATTGATGTCCGTCTGGCAGAGCTTGCTGATGAGGGACGATTCGAGTATTTTAGTGCCGAGTATATGACCTCCGCCGCCGATCAAATAGAGGAAATATTAAAGGATAAGTAATATGAAAAGAATACTTTATCTTATAAAACGAATTCTTAAAATGGATTACAAGGGGCTTTTTGAAACTGTAAATGCTGTTCATAAAAAGACAGGATTAAACAGAGTAAAGCTGTTTTTTGACATTATAAAGTGCGGACTTAAATACGGTGCGGGTTATAAGGATTATCAGCTTTGCGAGTGGTATAATCTTAATGATGCTCAGCGTGCAACCTATGTTACACGTGGAATCAACAATACCATAGTCAGCCTTTTGAATGATAAAGAGTATTACCACATTCTCGATAATAAGATAGAATTCAACAACACCTTCGGCGATTTTCTCGGCAGAAAGTGGATTGATATGTCAGGGGCTACCCTTTCGGATTTTGAAGAGTTTTTAAGTGGCTTGGACGTAATAATTTCAAAGCCTACCGCCGAAGCCTGCGGAAGAGGAATAGAGAAGCTGAATGTAGCAGATTTTCAGTCTGCAAAGGCTCTATATAAGCATCTGACCGATATAAATTCAGGCCTTTGCGAGGAGTTTGTAGTTCAGCACAAGGATGTTTCCACCCTCTACCCCCATTCTGTAAACACCTATCGTATAGTGACCGTTCTCACCGAAGGCGAGCCGCATATAGTATATGCCTTTATCAGAATAGGTAACGGTGGCAGATTTGTGGATAATATCAATGCAGGGGGAATGGCTGCACCCGTAAATATCGAAACAGGTGTTATTCAGTATCCTGCCTTTGATAAGGACAGTAAGTATTATGAAACCCACCCCTATACGAATTGCCCTATTCAGGGCTACAAGCTTCCTATGTGGAAAGAATCTACAGAGCTTGTGCTTAAGGCGGCAACCGTAGTTCCACAGGTGGGATATGTGGGTTGGGATGTAGCGGTCACCGAAAAGGGTCCTGTACTTATAGAGGGAAATCCTTTCCCTGGACACGACATTTTACAAATGCCTCCCCATGTTCCCGATAAAATCGGTATGTTGCCACAGTTTAAAAAGTATATCAAAAATTTAAAATAAAAGTGAGCCTTCGTAAGAAGGCTCACTTTTATTTTAAACTGGTTTACTCTTTAATTTCATTCAATAATCTGTAGGCGAAAATGAGTGAGAAGATTCCTGCCGCAAGGGCGGTGGTGGTCGGTACGGTGCTAAGATGTGTGGACTGACCGAAGGAAAACACATCGGCTATAATTCTCGGTATCGAGCCGATAGCACAAATATATGCATTTGTAAGGGCTGCTCCAAAGAAAAATCGGTAGTGTTTTGTAGGCTGAAAGCACTCTATTTTAGCGTAGGAAAGAAATGTAATAAGGGAAAGACACATTCCTGCGGTTTCAATCACCGTATCGGAAATGGTGGATATGGTGGAAAACTCCGTAAATATCATAACAAGTCGCATTGCCAAAAAAAATACAGGAGCGACGCTTATAACTTTGGGGAATTCGCGGTCGGTTAGCTTGCAAAAGGCTATATAGAAAAGGGCAGCTGCAGAAGCAGCGGTAAAAGCGTACTGCAAAGCAACCTGAAATAGCGAGGTATAGGAAAGCAACCGAGAGAAAAATGTTTCATATACCATTGCTGCCGCCATAAGAATACAGGCAATGCCAAAGGGTTTTCCATTAATATTCGGTGCGGCATCTTTATTGGTCTTCATTACCGAGCAGGATAAAAAAATTATAACTGCTGCCGCTATAAGAAAGGCTATTATGCCTATAGCCGCGGCAGAGTATTCCGATTTTATAAACCCGCTTACAGAATCTACCGTAAAAATTAGCATAACCGTGCGAACGGCAATGCCTGAAAGAGTAGCAAGTGAAAAAATTAGATAGTTTAGCTTGGTTGTCATTATTAAGTCTCCTAAAGGGAATAAAAAATATTTTAAAATAATATACTTAAGAAGCACTATTATACATTTTATAGTTTATAGGATGAATTGTCAACAATAAAAGGAGGTTACTAAAAATGAAAACGGTATATATAACAACTATGATGATAACGGCAGTGCTTATGCTGATATTTCCGCTTAGCGCGAAAAACACAGTGAACAGTCTGCCTGTTTCTGCCACACCTGTTATAAATCAGTCGCAAAAGGATGATTCTTCTCAGCAGGTGCGTGTGAAAATTACCGCCACGGGAGAAATTACTTCTTTTTCGACACAGGATTATATTTTCGGTGTGGTTGCCGCTGAAATGCCTGCCCTCTATGAAACAGAGGCATTAAAGGCTCAGACGGTGGCGGCGTATACATATTATCTCTTGCAAAAGGAATCAAATTCCGATAAGGACTACGATATTACGGATGACTACACAGTAGATCAAGCCTTTATAACCCCCGAGGCGGCAGTTCAAAAATGGGGTAGCGGTGCCGAAGAATATGAGGCTAAAATACGCTCGGCGGTAAAAGAGGTGCTTTATAAAAAGGTAACCTATAACGGAGAGCTTGCCTCCACGGTGTATCACGCAATATCCTTCGGTGTTACAGAGATGGCAAGCGAGGTGTGGGGCGGTGAATATCCATATCTTATTTCGGTAGACAGCAGTTGGGATAAGCTTCACGATAATTATCTTGCTACCGTGACCCTTACCGCACAGGAACTGAAATCTAAGCTTTCCTCGGTGGCAGAGCTTAAAAGTGAAACCGAAAACTGTATAGGAAATATTATCTGCACAAAGGCAGGCGGAGTAAAAAGTCTTGATATTTCGGGAAAAACCGTATCGGGTAATGAGATTCGGGCGGCATTGGAGCTTCGGTCGGCCAATTTCACGGTAGAATTTAAGGATGAAAAATATACCTTTACCACCAAAGGCTACGGCCACGCCATAGGTATGAGCCAATACGGTGCACATTATATGGCAATGCAGGGAAAGACCTATAACGAGATACTTCTCCACTATTATCCGGGTTGCAAAGTAGAATAAAAAGGTGTATAATTGTTCTATCATTTTACTGGAGAATAATTATGGCAAGTAAATCCTGCTGTTTTACGGGACACCGTGTAATAGAGGCATCAAAATTTATTTATGTAAAGCATAGATTGCTTACGGTCATTGAAGAGCTTATCGGGGACGGAATTACCGATTTTTATGCAGGGGGAGCCTTAGGCTTCGATACTGTTGCCGCCTTTTCGGTTCTTGAAGCCAAGGGTAGGCATAGCGAGATTATGCTTCATCTGATACTGCCCTGTAGAAATCAAGCCGATGGCTGGTCATATATAAACCGAGAAAACTACAATGATATACTAAGTAAAGCCGATAGCGTCACCTATGTTTCAGAGCATTATACAAAATTTTGTATGCAACTGAGAAACAGGGCGTTGGTAGACAGTAGCAGCATTTGTGTTTGCCTGTTAGAAAAAACTAAAGGCGGCACTGCATATACAGTTGATTATGCAATAAAAAAAGGACTGAAAATAATAAATATAATGGAATAAAAGCAAAGCTGCATAGGGTAGCTTTGCTTTTTCTATTATAGCCTGTTTTATCGGTGCTTTGTGTTGGGTTAGTAAATTCCGTTGACAATAAAAAGGTAAAATAGTATAATAATTTTAAATAAGTTTAGGGGGACTTTTCAATGAAAAAGTTTTTTGAAGAATTTAAAGTGTTTATCACTCGCGGCAATGTAATCGATATGGCTGTCGGTGTTACTGTAGGTAGTGCTTTTACCGCAATAGTTACCGCAGTATCCACCAACATAATCAAGCCCTTTATTAACTGGATTATTTCACTTATAATCGGTGCCGAAACCTTAAGCCAGTGCTTCACCTTCTTAGGCCCTAAGCCTGCAGACCTAACCGACCCCGCTTTAGACCTTACCCTTTATAACTATATTGACTGGGGTGCATTTATTAACGCTATTATCAATTTCTTCGTAATTGCATTTGTTCTTTTCTGTGTTGTTAAGGCTATCAACACAATTACCGAAAAGCAAAAGGCCATGACAGCTAAAATATTCGAGAATGTAATTAGCAGCGAAGACAAAAAGATTATGAAAAAACAGGGCATTAAGCTTAAGGATAAAGAGGCTGTGGAGGCTTATTTTAATGCTAAAAAGCTTGCTGAAGAGCAGGCTAAGGCAGAGGAAGAGGAAAAAGCTCGCCTTGAGCGTGAGACTAATCCCACAACAGAGGATTTACTTAAACAGATTCGCGACATTTTACAAAATAAATAAACTAAACCCCTTGCATATAAAAATATGCAAGGGGTTTTTAATATTAAAATCCGATTACGCTTTCAATGGGTGAAGAACAAGGTCCGTAGCATAGATTTTTATCTATTATATCTTTTCTATAACATTAAACCAAAGCCACATACCGCCGAAAATTATGGGCTGATGGGCAAGATAGATTACCATTGTGTGCCGTCCTATAAAGGATAGGGGCTTTATAGGGTTGGCTTCAAAGATATGGGGCGCCTTGTTTTCCTTAAACAATCTGCCGAGAAATGCACCTACAAAGAAAAGAAACATCCACGGAAGTAAGGGGTAATAATCGGCAGAGTAAAATCCTGTATTAAAGCCTAAAATATAAAGCAAAAAGCTATTAGGTAGCCCGTGAACTGCATAAAACAGTTTGCGGGTAAGAAGGTATAATATGAAGCTTAGAATTACCCCTATTGGCACGGAAACTTTATTTATAAGCCTGCAAACGCCCGAATAAAGGAGCATACATATGCCTAAAAAATGAAGAATTCCGAAAAGTATACGCTGATTAGGTGTAACGATAAGTGTGACGGCGGTTATTGCAATACCGTAGCCCAAGGTCTTTATACCGCGTTTTAAGTTGCTTCGACTAAGCGAGCAGGAAATACCCGAAATTATGATAAGCACGCCCACAAAGCTATCGCGGAAAATATTCATTCCATCACTGCGAAAAAAAGCATATCTGCCGCCGAATGCTTCGCTTAGATTAGACAGTATATGATATGCTAGGACTAAAATTATACAATCACCCCGGATCATATCAAGCAAATGATAGCGTGTTTTTATTCCAACCACCCTCTTCCAAATACATTATGCCACCTATCAGGGCTGTAGTCAACATGCTTGCAAAAAAAGGAGATATGTTGTATTATAAAATAGCAAAAAAAT
>JAZUNC010000220.1:0-5194 GCA_045603945.1 Acutalibacteraceae bacterium
GTTAAGGGTGGCGTAGGCAAGGTTATAGAGTATTGCGGCGAAGGTGTTAAAACACTTTCTGTTCCCGAACGTGCTACAATTACTAATATGGGTGCCGAGCTTGGTGCTACTACATCAATCTTCCCCTCAGATGAGATTACCAAGGAATTCTTAAAAGCACAAAAACGCGATGATGTTTGGGTAGAGCTCAAAGCGGATGAAGATGCAGTTTATGATGAGGTCATCAACATTGATCTTTCTGCGCTTGCACCTATGGTCGCTTGTCCTCACTCTCCAGATAATGTTAAAAGCGTTAAAGAGCTTGGTAAGCTTAAGGTCGATCAGGTATGTATCGGTTCCTGCACAAACTCTTCCCTTCTTGATATGAGCAAAGTAGCTTATATTCTTAAAGGAAAGACTGTAGATCCCTCTGTTTCACTTTCTATAGCACCAGGATCTAAGCAGGTGCTTAATATGATTGCTAAAAATGGAATGCTTTCTGATATGATTGATGCAGGTGCACGTATACTTGAAAGTGCTTGCGGCCCTTGTATCGGTATGGGTCAGTCGCCAAACTCTAAAGGTGTTTCTTTAAGAACATTCAACAGAAATTTTGAAGGACGTTCAGGAACTAAGGATGGACAGATTTACCTTGTATCTCCTGAAGTAGCTGCTGCTTCTGCTATCACAGGCTATCTTACAGATCCACGTGAGCTTGGAATTATGCCCGACTTCCAGCTTCCTGATGAGTTTGATATTAACGATAATATGGTAGTTTCCCCTTCAAGTGTTGAGGATATGGACTCGGTTGAAACACTTCGAGGTCCAAACATCAAACCCTTTCCGACAACTAAACCTTTAAGCGATAGCATAGAGTGTGAATGCTCACTTAAGGTTGGCGATAATATTACAACCGACCATATTATGCCAGCAGGTGCTAAGATACTCCCCTTGCGTTCCAATATTCCTGCTATTTCAAAGCACTGCTTTACTGTATGTGACGAAGAATTTCCTGAGCGTGCAGAAGCGTTAGGACAAAGCATTATAGTTGGTGGTGCAAATTACGGCCAAGGTTCTTCAAGAGAGCATGCCGCTCTTGCTCCCCTTCATTTGGGGGTTAAGGCTGTTCTTACTAAGTCTTTTGCACGTATTCACAGAGCTAATCTTATAAACGCAGGTATCCTGCCCCTTAACTTTGTTAATGAAGCCGATTACGACAATATCGAGCTCGGTGATAAGCTTTCTATTGATGGCATTATAGATGATATTAAGAATGGACGCGAACTCACAGTTAAAAACCTCACTAACGGTTCTACTATTAAGGTAAGCTGTGAACTTTCAGAGCGTGCTGTTGATATTGTTCTTGCAGGCGGATTGCTTAGCTATACGAAAGAGAAATTAAGTAAATAAGGAGATTGCAAATGGCTGATAAGATTCAAATGAAAACACCTCTCGTCGAGATGGATGGAGATGAAATGACCAGAATCATATGGAAGATGATTAAAGACATTCTCATTCTTCCATATGTTGATTTAAAAAGCGAATACTATGATCTTGGTCTTGAATACAGAGATCAAACCAATGATCAGGTAACGATAGATTCTGCAAACGCAACCTTAAAATACGGTGTAGCAGTTAAGTGTGCAACCATCACTCCTAATGCTGCCCGCGTTGAGGAATATAATCTTAAAGAAATGTGGAAATCACCTAACGGTACTATTCGTGCTATTCTTGACGGTACCGTTTTCAGAACTCCCATTATTGTGAAAGGCATAACTCCTTTTATTCCAACCTGGACAAAACCTATTACTATTGCCCGTCATGCATATGGTGATATTTATAAGAATACTGAAATGCAGGTAGAAAAGGGTTCAAAATGTGAGTTGGTTTGCACTGATAAGAATGGCAATGAAACACGTTCATTAATTTATGATTTTGCAGACAGTGATGGAATTATACAAGGAGTACATAATAAAGATGCTTCAATAGCCTCATTTGCGAGAAGCTGCTTTAATTTTGCACTTGATACAAAACAGGATGTATGGTTTGCTACTAAGGATACCATTTCCAAGCAGTATGACCACCGCTTCAAGGATATATTTGCCGAAGTATTTGAAAGCGAGTATAAAGAGAAATTTCAAGCTGCAGGAATTGAATATTTCTACACACTTATAGATGATGCAGTTGCTCGTGTTGTTCGCTCTAACGGCGGTTATATTTGGGCTTGTAAAAACTATGGTGGCGATGTAATGTCCGATATGGTTGCTACTGCCTATGGTTCCCTTGCTATGATGACATCTGTGCTCGTTTCACCCGACGGAGTATACGAATATGAAGCTGCTCACGGAACGGTTCAAAGGCACTATTACAAGCATTTAAAGGGCGAAAAAACCTCAACTAACAGCGTTGCAACCCTTTTCGCTTGGACAGGTGCTCTTCGTAAACGCGGCGAGCTTGACGAAACTCCTGAGCTTTGCTCGTTCGCCGACAAGCTTGAAGCTGCAACAATCAAGACCATTGAAGACGGCGTAATGACTGGCGACCTTGCTGCACTTTCGACAATTGAAGATAAGCGTACAGTAGACACCGAAACCTTCCTTATTGAAATTAACAATCGTCTTAAAGAAATGATGTAAACAGTAAAAAACCGATGTATCGTATGATACATCGGTTTTTGTTATCTATCCTCAAGTTTTACATAAGGACGCTCAGGTTGAACGCTTAAATAAGCGGGACGAATTATTTTACTTGAATTTACAAGTTCTTCAATTCTATGTGCGCTCCAACCTGCAATACGTGCAATAGCAAAAATAGGAGTATACAGTTCCTGAGGTAAATCAAGCATTGAATAAACAAATCCACTGTAGAAATCAATGTTTGCACTTACCTTTTTCTGCATTTTTTTATGCTCTGCAACTACCTCAGGAGCAAGACGGTGTATATTTGAATAAAGTACAAATTCCTTTTGTCTTCCCTTTTCTACCGCAAGCTTTTCTACAAAGCCTTTGAAGATATTGCAACGTGGGTCGGAAACAGTGTATACAGCGTGACCGATACCATAAATAAGTCCGGATTTATCAAAAGCGTCTTTATTAAGCATACGCTTAAGATAATCACGTATTTCTTCCTCGTCGGTCCAATCGCGTATTTCTTTTTTCATTGCTTCAAACATCTGGCATACCTTGATGTTTGCACCGCCATGTTTAGGGCCTTTAAGAGAACACAAGGACGCAGCAATAGCTGAATAGGTGTCAGTGCCCGAGGATGTAACAACACGGTCTGTAAAGGTAGAGTTGTTACCGCCTCCGTGTTCTGCGTGAAGCACAAGGGCAAGGTCAAGTATTTTTGCTTCAAGTTTAGTGTACTTGTTGTCGGGACGAAGCATGCTAAGAATATTTTCGGCAGTAGAAAGCTTAGGATTAGGGTTATGTATAAGAAGAGGTTTGCCTTTTCTGAAATGAATATATGAATGATATGCATATATTGCCATTAAAGGGAATGTTGATATAAGTCTAATTGATTGCTTGAGAACATTTGGTATAGAAATATCATTAGCCAAATCATCATAAGAATACAGTGTAAGTACACTTCGTGCAAGTGAATTCATTATATCGCCGTTAGATGCTTTCATAATTACGTCGCGAACAAAGTTTTTTGGCAACGCCCTGTTAGTGGCTATAAGATTATTAAATTCAACAAGCTGATTTTCATTAGGTAATTCACCAAATAAAAGCAAGTATACAGTTTCTTCGAAACCAAAACGGTCTTCTGAAAGAAAACCTCTTACGAGCTCGTTAATATCAATTCCACGATAATATAACTCTCCATCAATAGGTGTAAGAACTCCATCTATTTCCCTGGAAGAATAACTTGTTGAGATTTCGGTAAGTCCTGTAAGAACTCCCTTACCGTATGAATCACGAAGGCCTCTATTAACCTTGTTTTCGATAAACAGCTCTGCAGGTATTCTATCGTTCTGAGAACAAAGCTTTGAAAGCTCTTCTATTTCCGGAGTGATTGTTGAAAATTTTTTATGTGACATTAAATATCTCCTAAAGTTTATTATCTTATATTATAACCCAAAACACTACTATTTGTCAACAATTCGAGGTAATAAGTTGTAAAAAAAGATGTAGGTTTACAATATATGTGTTACAGTAACGAATAAAAAAAGAGTGACGAATGGAAAATCCTGTGTTACAGTTAAGTTGCTGAATCAAAACGTACAGGAGGATTAACCATTCGTCATGAAAACTGTAACACAAACAATGCTGTATCGTCAAGCCTTAATTAAATATTCTTTGAAATATGGTGTAACAAAAGCTGCAATCAGATACAAAACCAACCGTCAATATGTTTACCGTTGGCGAAATAGATACGACGGAACTTTGCAATCATTAGCAGATAAGTCACGCAGACCACATCATCATCCAAACGAGCATACTGCTGACGAGTTAAAACTAATAGCAGATATGCGTAAAAGAAATGCCAATGCAGGATTAGTTGTGTTTTGGGTAAAACTCCGTCAAAGAGGATATACGCGCTCTGTAACGGGATAATACCGACTTTTACGAAGACAAGGACAGATGGCGGTAAAACCACCTAATCCAAAATATATACCTAAACCATACGAGCAGATGCAATATCCGGGACAAAGAGTGCAAATAGATGTAAAATTTGTGCCCGAATCTTGTATAGTAGGCGAAGCAAAAGGACAAAAGTTTTACCAATACACCGCTATTGATGAATATTCAAGATTCAGATATTTAGAGGCTTTTGAGGAGCATAGCTCATATTCATCAGCACAGTTTTTAAAGCATTTAATAGAGAAATTTCCGTTTAAGATAGAGTGTGTTCAAACAGATAATGGTATGGAATTTACAAAGCAATTAGGTAATACTCAAAAGCCGACGCCCACACTGTTCGAGCGTACGCTCGAACAGTGTGGCATAAGACATAAGCTTATTGCTCCGTATACACCCAGACACAATGGCAAAGTTGAACGCTCACACCGTAAAGATAACGAATATTTTTATGCGACACATTCTTTTTATTCATTCGAAGATTTTAAAAAGCAACTTTCTGTTCACAACAGAAGATACAATAATTTCCCTATGCGTCCACTTAATTGGAAATCTCCTGCTGATTATTTAAAGGCTTTCCTTATTAACGGCGAAGTTTTCTAATTTTGTAACACATCATTGACAAACCAACA
>JAZUNC010000221.1:0-3382 GCA_045603945.1 Acutalibacteraceae bacterium
CACTTTTTTATTATTTTTTTGAAAAAATCAGTTTAGCATCGGATACCGAAACCGTTATATCTGATAGCTTACCATTACCGCTTTCAATTATAATGTCTACTACCTTGTCTTCTACACGTTTGCGAATATTGTTACGCAAATCGCGTGCACCTGCTTTGCCATTTTTACTTACATCAGCAATGTAATCGCAGACATTTTTATCAAAATTGAAGGTTATTCCTTTTTCTTCTATGACCTTTTTAAGGTCATTAAGCATAAGCTCGGCTATCTTAACCATACTGTCATAGTTAAGCTTTGAGAATGCAACTATTTCATCAATACGTGCAATGAATTCGGGACGCAAAAATTCCTCAAGTGCAGCTATTGCCTTTTCTCTTGAGCTTTCAGCTTCGGTTTTACCAAATCCCATAAGATTTTCTTTATTATGACTTCCTGCGTTTGAAGTCATAACAATAATAGTATTTTCAAAATTAACCATTCTGCCCTGTGCGTCAGAAATACGTCCGTCATCGAGTATCTGTAAAAGAATATTAAGAACGTCGGGATGGGCTTTTTCAATTTCGTCAAAAAGAATAACACTATACGGTCTTCTTCTGATTTTTTCGGTAAGTTGTCCTGCATCCTCATATCCAACATACCCTGGAGGTGCTCCTATAAGCTTTGACACAGAATGCTTTTCCATAAATTCAGACATGTCAAAACGAATAAGAGTTTCAGGCGTATCAAACAACTGCTCTGAAAGCACTTTTACAAGCTCGGTTTTGCCCACACCTGTAGGTCCGACAAAAATAAATGATGCAGGTTTTCTGTGAGGGGTTGTCTGCACACGCGAGCGTTTTACAGCTGCTGTAACCAGCTTTGCTGCCTCATCCTGTCCGATTATTCTTTCCTTTATCTTGTCTTCAAGTGCTACGAGTTTTGCAATATCGTTTTCTGCAATTTTAGCCGCAGGAATTCCCGTCCAAAGCTCAATTACCTTTGCAACATCTGCCTCTGTGACCTTATTATTTGAGGCAGGCTCGTAAAGACCGTTTGCAATATTTTTATACTTAGTAAGCTCTGTTTTTACCCTTGCCTGCTCTTCATAATTAGGATTATCAACATCCGCTTCTAATTTATCCAGCTGTATCTGGTAATCGGCAATTTTCTTATTAGCAATATAAAGCTCGTCTACTGCTGAATTCGCAAGACTTGCACAAGCACAGGCTTCATCAAGAAGATCTATTGCTTTATCAGGCAAATACCTATCGCATACATAACGTTCAGAAAGAATAACCATCTTTCTAACAAGCTCATCACTTACGGTTACATTATGATAACCCTCGTAATATCCCTTTACGCCCAAAAGTATTTTTATAGAGTCCTCTATAGAGTTTTCTTCAATGATTACAGGCTGAAATCTACGTTCTAACGCACTATCTTTTTCGATATGCTTCCTATACTCCTTAAGAGTAGTTGCACCTATAACCTGAATTTCACCACGTGACAAGGCAGGCTTTAAAATATTGGCGGCATTCATTGAGCCTTCTGCCGAATCGCCTGCACCTACGAGATTGTGAACTTCATCTATAAAGAGAATAATATTTCCGTCCTTTTTAATCTCGTCAACAAGGCCTTTAACCCTGCTTTCAAACTGACCTCGAAACTGAGTTCCTGCAACCAAAGCTGTAAGGTCTAAAAGCATAATTTGTTTGTCGAGAAGTCGTGCAGGAGCAGTACCGTTAGCAATTTTAATTGCTAAACCCTCTGCGATGGCGGTTTTTCCCACACCCGGCTCGCCAATAAGACAAGGATTATTTTTAGAGCGGCGTGAAAGGATTTGAATAGTTCTATAGAGTTCATCTTCGCGACCGACAATAACATCAAATTTGCCCTCTTTGGCGCGCTGAGTCAAATTAGTGCAATATTGATCTATAAAACGTCTTTTCTTCTGTTTATTCTCTTTTTTATCCTTTTTATCGGAATCTTTTTCGCTCGACTCTTCCTCTGTGTTTGAATCAACCGACATATTACCACCGAAAATATTGTTTAAAAACGGAAAAGGAGGAGCTGTTCCAAAATCCATTTCATCAGGATTATCTCCCATTATTTCCATAAACTGATTGCTTATCTGATCAATATCATCGTCGCTGATATTCATATTTTTAAGCATATCGTCTATAGGCTTGATTCCTGCCTTCTTTGCACAAACAAGGCAAAGACCCTGAGGTGGATTATTCGGAGCATTCTGATCCGAAATAAAGACCACTGCAGGTCGTTTTTTGCATTTATCACAAAGTTTCATTCCCTCAATCTTCTCCTTTTACCTGCTTTGAAAATAGCTTGAAATATCCGCCGATAGATATAATCATGCATACTATAGATAATACGATAAGTATATATAACGGAATTTCAGAGACTTGATATATATCTACAATAATGGTGTAGAACATAGTTACAAATATAACCACTGTTGAGAGCTTGCCAAACCACTTGGATGAAATGGGTTTAGTTCCTTTAGACAACAGCTGCACCGCAACCAACAATGTAAGCAGCTCTTTAATAAATAAAACCGCAAACATCGGAAAAATTGTAGGATGCTTTATAGCAAGTGAGAGTATTACAACCACCTGAGTTAACTTGTCCGCTATAGGGTCGAGCACCTTTCCAAAATCAGACACCATATTAAAATGACGTGCAATAAAACCGTCAATAACATCGCTGATACCGCTTATTACCACGATTATTATTGACCAAAAATAGTAATTACTTTCCGATTCGTTAAAATATGTAATTACAAAAAGAGGCACAAGTGCCAACCTGAACATAGAAATAATGTTGGGAATAGTAAATATGTTTTTCATTATAAGTCCCCCGAAATCAGAAGTTTATCGCAATTAAATCCAAAATCAAATTGCAAATATATGAACTCTCGAGTGCATCCTTAGTGAAAATTAGGAAACCCGAGTCCGAAACAGACACGATGAACGATACAAGCAAGGTAAAAACAGCCGAATAGATTATACCTTTCGCACATCCGAGCACAGCACCTAAAATTTTATTAGCGGAGCCGAATATCAATCCTCTAAACAGAGAGTTTATCATTCTTGCAACTACACTTACGACTATAAACAGAACTATAGAAATCAGCAGTATTGAAATGCTATTCACAAGCCCAATGGTAATTGGTTTAACCGCCGTGTCGGTAACCCTTACTGCTGTTTCGTGGGCAGTTTCACCTACTGCAGCAGTAACGCTATCAACGTCTACACCAGCAAGCTCAACAAGAGAAACTATTGTGTCGGGTAGTTCTTCAACCGCACTACTCGCACTATCTGTCAAGTTGGAATCTATTGCCTCAACAACGACAGGTTTAATTGCATTTTCATATGTATAATCCGCA